>CAZNWW010000385.1:0-4660 GCA_964576155.1 uncultured Myxococcales bacterium
AGGTCGACGCCGACCTCGTCCCCAGGATTCCTTGCGCCCAGGCCGGTACGATCCATCCCGTTCCAGATGTACTTCGTGCTCAGGTCCATCGAGAGCCGCCGCCAGCGGCCCGTGACGTGGATCCCCGCGTGGAGATCCCAGGTCTTGGAGGAGATCCCGCCTGTCCCGACGGGAGCCTCGATTCCCAGGGTCGGCGCCACGCCGAGGACGAAGTGTCGCGTGTTCAGGCGGACCACCCCGTACTTCACCAGGACCAGCAGGTCTCCGAGGCCTGTACTGCTCGTCTCCTTCCCGCCCATCATGGCCGCCATCACCCGATGCCCCACGGCCGCCCGGGTCATGAGCGTCAGCTTCGGGAGCGCGCCCCAGGCTGCGACCAGGGGGACCATGAACATCTCCATCCTGGGTTCGGAGTCCCACTGTGGGGAGGCTCGCTTCAGGTACCTGAACTGGGTCCGGAGGACCACCCGCCCCTGGGCCGGTGTGAGACCGGAGTTCACGCTGATCCCACCTGCCTCCAGGGACGTGGGCGTGATGATGATCAGACCCGATGCCGCAACCATCAAGAGGAGGTGACGGGCGTAGCGAGTGACTATCATCGCAGCTTCTCCCCGGGCGTCAGGTTCGCCCGCAGGACAGCTGCTCGAATGGCGTCGTCGAGGGGAACATCGATTGAGGTGACGCAGGAATGGCAGTGCATGTCGTACATCTCCTGGGCGTCGGACTCGAGCCAGATGTCAATGAGTGCCTTGTCCCATCGGGCTCGGGACCTGGCGACCCCAGGGACTGCATCGACGAGCTTCTCCAAAGCTCGCTCGCACCCGGGTCAGTCCATCCCGAAGATCTCGAAGCGGACATCGGACGAGGTTTCCCGGGCTCCGTCATCCTGTGCGACTTCGGCCCCGGCGCACGAGGCGGTCAAGACCAGGAAGATGATAGCTGTAATGAAGTGCATTCGATCCATGGGCTCCCTTCCTTCGGGGGTTGAGATCAACACTATATCTGTTCTGTGGATATTTGCCAATCGCACTTACAGCCCGATGATGCTGCGTCCGAGGTAGAGGTGGTGGACGTTCTCGAAGGAGTAGCCGACCTCGAAGGACATCAGCTGTGATTCCAGGATCCATAGCGGTCCATCTGCGTCGAGTTGGGTGTTCACTAGGAGGGCGCCGGGCTTGTGCCCCACGATGAGGACGAAATGGTCCAAGGCCCAGTTTGGGTGCTGGTCTGGGTAGATCTTGAGCCCGCAGAACACGGGCCGGCCCTTGTCGAGTTCGGCCCGGATCCAGGCGATGAACCCGTGCACGTCCCCGTCATTGCTCTCGAAGGCTTCGTACTTCACCCCGAGCGCCCGAAGGGCAGGGTCGATGTCCTGTGCATAGAGGTCCGCGTGGGCAGGCTCGCCGGCCTGGTTGATCTCGAGCTGTGAGACCTCCTTGCCGTAGTAGGCGAGGGCCATCTGAATGCTCGCCTCGCCGCACCAGCCCACCTTCAGGTCCGGCCGATCCGTGGCCCAGGCCCGGTCCGGGATTCCCAGGTTCACGGTCTCAGCATGGACGACCGCCTGGTCGCAGGTGCTCGTCAGGCAGAGCAGGGCTATCAGCAGTAGTCGTTTACTCTTCATAACACCATCAACGCCGGAGCCCCGGAGTTGATTCCATGTCTCTCTGTGGGCCTGACCAGAAATGGTTTTTCGTGCATTCATATAAGAGAGGGTAGTATCGGGCAGAATGGCGGTAATGATTAGAGGATATTTGATGACCGTTGACACACCAGTTCGGCTGCAGCGATATTTTGTTTCGCTCGCTCTCCTGTGGACCGCCATCATCTTGGCCTCCGTGGTGTGGAACTTCTCCGAACATCAGCGGGATTCACGCGAGTTTGCGCGGCTCGAGGCGCGCTCCACGTTCGACAAGGATCTGCCCAAGATCAAGTGTCGTAGCCAGCAGATTCAGCAGGTCATCATGAACCTCTTGACCAACGCGCTGGACGCTGTTCGTTGACGATGAAGAGGCCATACGCACGACAGTTCGTAGGATCCTAGAACGCGATGGCCACGACGTGACGGTAGCAAAGGACGCCGATGAAGCTATCCATCGGCTGAACGTGTCGGACTTCGACGTCGTGGTCTCCGACATCGTCATGCCGAAGGTCAGTGCAGATCATCGTCGATGGTGACGGCAGGACCAGTCCCGAGCACTTCGATCCTGTGGTGCTGCAGACCTTCAAGAAGGCGGCAGAAGAGTTCCGTAAAACTGTTCTGGAATTCGCAGACAACGAGGAGGAGCATCAGGCATTGCTGCTCAGCGCGGACTCCTTCAAGTAGAGGTCCCGTTTCGGGTAGGGGATCTCGATGCCGTCGGCTGCGAAGCGCTCGAGCACTGCGGTGTTGAGCGCGTCGATCGTCCGACCCTTCAGCACAGGCTCAGAGATCCAGCAGAGCAGTTCGATGGCGAGGCCCGACTCACCGAACGCGCGGAAGCGGACCCGCGGTGCAGGCTCCTTGAGCACCAACTGCTCGGCCACCGCTATCTCCATGAGCGCGGCGCGCACCCGCCCCATGTCAGAGTCGTAGGCCACAGAGACCGGGATGCGGACGCGGCGGCTCGAGGAGGGCCCCTTGGTCTCGTTGGTGATCTTGGCGTTCCCCATGATCGCGTTGGGGATCGTGATCTCCACGTCGTCCCTCGTCAGCAGCCGCGTGGACCGGATGCCGATGTGGACGACCTGTCCCCGCTCGTTGCTGTCCAGGACGATGAAGTCACCCACCCGGTAGGGCGCGTCGACGATGATGAAGACGCCCGCGAAGAGGTTGGACAGGCTATCCTTGGCAGCGAACCCCACCGCGATCCCCACGATTCCTGCGGACGCGATCCACGCGGTGGCATCGATCTTCCACGCGGCGAGCAGGAAGTACACGGCGACCGCCAGGACGAGGATCTTGGCGACGTTGTCGAAGAGCGGGAAGGTCCGCTCCTCTACGGCGCGGAACCGGGTGGGGTGGGTGCTGGCGGCTTTGAGGAAGAGGGTGGAGAGGCGGAGTGTGAACAGCATCCACAGGATCACGCCGCCGGTGAGAAGGACTCTTGTCGTCAGCCTGAGAACCTCATCGCTCGGACTGAGTCGCCTTATGGCGACACCGATCCCGACCAGGATCACGGTCTGCACGATGGGCCCGTGCAGGAGCGCGATCACCTTGTCGTCCAGGTCCGTCCGGGTCCGCAGCGCCCACCGGGCGAGGACGCGTGTGACCAGGCGGTCCACCAGCCAGGCAGCGACCAGCACTGACAGCAGCACCAGGCCGACCTGGGCGTACCGGTTCGCCCAAAGATCCAGGAACAGGGTCTCTATGGTTTCCATGGTTTCCTCCTTATTCCGGCGGATAGCGCCGCCGGGGGGTGCCCGTTGATGGTCCCCTCGACTCCTGCCGTGGTCAAGGACAAGGCCGGTCCAGGACTGATTCACTCAAGCGCTTGAAATACGGTTCTTCCGGATCCAGCCGGGTCATGATTACATCTCGAACCCAATGGAATCTGTGGACAAAAGTCCGCGTCAGCTGACTTGCACCTTCACACGATGGAAGTCACCAGTTCCCGTCATCCCGACCGAGCGAAGCGAGCGGAGGCCTTCGGTCAGGCATCTCTCACGGGCACTCAGCCAAGCAACCCGGTCGGCACGGGGAGACCCTTCTGTGAACCGGACGCCGGGGGGAATCCCCCCAACGCCCTGACTCGGTCCGCCGCCGCAGTATCCATTTTCCCCCCAGACTGAGCGTCGTCGGCAGAGTCTTCACCGAGGGTCCCCCGGCACCTCCCTCAATTCATAATCCCAGCAAAAAAGAAATACATGAGAAGAACGAACGGGACTTCCCTTGCATATGTCAATAGGGGATGCCCGACCCCGTGTCTTGCCACCGGCTAAGGGCCAAGGGATCACGCTCACCCTGAAATATAGCGAGAATTTGCTCCTCTGTCCCCAAGCTCTCCCCCCGGGGAGTCGCGGTGGAGGGTGTCTGTTTCAGATTGACCACTTTCATTGACACCCTGAACCGCACCCCCGATACTCCACTCGAAGCTGGAGAAGAACCATGAAAGACGTTGCAGTTACCCCGATCCCGGGGGCGGACCCCGGACTCTACAACGAGGATCTGGCGCCGGTAGGCGCCGCCGGCCGCACCTGGAAGTGGAACTCGATCGCCGCGCTATGGGTCGGGATGGTCGTCTGCGTTCCGACCTACACCCTGTCGGGGTTCATGATCGGGGCAGGGATGTCCTGGTGGCAGGCGATCCTTACCGTCCTCGTCGGCCAGCTCATCGTTCTCGTGCCCATGATGCTGGTGGGTCACGCAGGCACGAAGCACGGCATCCCGTTTCCCGTCCTGCTTCGCTCCGCCTTCGGCACGGTCGGCGCGAACGTGCCGGCCATTCTTCGCGGCCTCGTCGCCTGTGGCTGGTTCGGGATCCAGACCTGGGTCGGCGGCAAGGCGATTTACATCCTCCTGAACGTCCTCACGAATGACTGGTTCGTGGGCGAAGCCCTGCCGGTCCTGGGTATCAACTTCTGGCAGTTCGTCTGCTTCCTCGCTTTCTGGGCGGTACACGTCTGGTTCATCGCCAAGGGGACCGAGTCGATCCGCTGGCTCGAGACCTACGCGGCTCCC
>CAZNWW010000386.1:0-4653 GCA_964576155.1 uncultured Myxococcales bacterium
AGAGCTTCAGGTGCTTCTGGTTGGTGATGGTGGGGCCCGCGCCTGCCTGGCAGTCCAGACCCTGGGAGCCTGCGTAACAGATCAAGTCCACCTTGAGTGGGTGTCCGTCCATGACCACCGTGTCCGACGCGAAGTCCATGCCCTCCTCTGCCTTGAAGGTCGCCTGGGAGATCTGCTGCTGGATCGCAGGGGCGCCCGGGTTCGCCTCTTCGGGCGGCTCAGGCTCCGGAACCTCCTGGCCGGTTCCGGTGGAGGGCACCGACTGCGCCTTCTCGAGCAGCTTTGCTATCTGGGACTCCATGGGCGCCTCGAGCTCCAACTCCAAGGACTCCTCGGCCTGGGTCAGCACGCTGACACAGGCCTGGGAGGTGCAATTCAGATCACGGATCGCCTGGTAGGCAGCGACGAGGCCGCCGGCCTCCCCGGGGGTCAGCTCCCAGACGCGTATGGCGCCGGGCTCGGCACATGGATCCTCGTACGCGGCCACAAGATCCGTCGGCTCCATGCTCAGGGACGGGCAGCTCTTGTCCGTGGCGGCGGCGTTGTAGGTGATCTTCACCGGCGCGTCGGGGTCATCCTCGGGCGAGCCGATGATGTAGTCGGTCTCCGCGGTGTCGACGTTCGCCGTCGGGTCGCCGCCGCAGCCGGTGGCCTCCCCGGTGGCTGCGCCCGACGGGGTTTGGAGGCCGCTGTGTATCAGGACGGCGAGGCCGGCCATAAGGACCAACACCATCGTGGCGAGCACGGCTTTATGTCGCATGATTTCCTCCTGGTTTCCACGGTCCCGAGGCGAAACGGACCGAAGTCCGATTACCTTTACCTCTTTCATTACATTTTTTGGGGTTGTGGACAATCGTTCCCTGCTGGATACTGGTTGGCGACGCCCTGATTGCCCCAGGACCAGAGAACCCGGAGGGATCCACGTGGGACGGACCGCGCAGGTCCTGCTCGTTACCAAGCGGAGCTTCTACCAGCTCTATGGGCTGGAGAAGAAGGTGCCGCGGTTCCTCGAGATGATGGAGCGCAACGGCGAGCGCGCCGCGAGCCTGCTCAGGGCCCACGAAGAGAACGTACAAGCCATGGAGGCGGTGGAGGCCTTCCTGGCCGGCTCCGGGGTCACCTACCGTCGCGGCGACCCGCCCGAGCCCGACCAGGATGGGGAGTTCGATCTGGTAGTGACAGTGGGGGGTGACGGGACCTTGCTGGATGCATCCCATTGGCTCGTGGAGACCCCCGTGGTGGGGATCAACTCGCGGCCGGACTTCAGCGTGGGCTGGTTCTGCGTGGCGACCCGGTATGACTACGAAGAGCACCTGCGGCCGATCCTGGCTGGGGACAAGACCCCGCGCAACCTCGCCCGGTGCACGGTGATAGTGGACGGTAAGGAGCTCCCTCCCCCCGCGCTCAACGACTTCCTTTACACCGGGGTGAACCCCGCTTCATCGACGGTGTACTCCATTGAGCTGGATGGACGCCGGGAGCTGCAGAAGAGCTCCGGGCTTTGGGTTTCGACAGCGGCTGGATCAACTGCGGGAATCCTGAACGCCGGGGGCACGCGCATGCCCCTGGACGCGACCATGCTCCAGTTCGCCGTTCGGGAGATCTTCCGCCAGCAGGACACCCTTCGCCTCCTGCGGGGAACGTTCGCCGGCGGCCTGCGCATAACGAACCTCACCCCTGAAGCAGCGGTGTGGGTGGACGGCGGGCATATCCGTCACGATCTCGGTTATGGCGACGTGATCGAGGCGCGGCGATCGCCCCTTCCGCTCAAGATCCACCTTTAGGGGAGAGTGAGACCAGAGGAGACCGATGAGACGGTTTCTGACCATCATCGTGACCATTTTCTTTGTGGCATTCATCGTTCTTGTGCTTGGGATCCTCGGTATCTACAAGTCCGGGTACCACCCCTCGGGCGAGGAGACCCTGGACGTGGAGCAGGGCCCCTGGGCCGGCGAGGATCCTGCACCAGGCACCGGGAAGGGGCTCAAGGTCCTGTTCCTGAACCTCAACCACGGCCTGGGCCGTGACATGATCTGGTACGAGGGGAACCCGCCCACCGAGGTGACCTATGAGATCCAGGAGATCTCTCATCGTCTGGATCAGGTGGTGGCCCTGGCCCGGGATCTGGCGGTGGATGCGCTGGTCCTCCAGGAGGTGGACTTCGGGTCCAAAGCCACGGGGGAGCGTGACCAGGCTGAGATCCTGGCTCGTCGCCTCGGTTGGGCCTATGTGGCCCGGGCGCGAACTCAGATGAGTCCTTACCCGCTCTACCCTCAGCCCGTCGCGTTCAACTTCTCGGGCCGGATCGACTCCGGCGTGGTCGTCCTCAGCCCATACCCGATCACGAAGAGCGTGTTCTATCCGCTCCCGAATTCGAAGGAAAGGAGCTGGATGGCGGATGCGTTCGGTCCCATGAGCGCGATCCACGAGGTTCGGATCCGAGTGGGCGACGAGAATGAGCTCAAGATCCTGCAGGTGGTCCTCGACAAGGTCGACTCCAAGGCGAGGGAGCGGCAGGCGAGCGCAGCGGCCGAGTGGATCGAGACCCGGGACCACCACGACGCGGTGATCTACGCTACGACCTGGACAGAGCCCATGCGGCGACCCGGGAACGCCGACGAGGCGAAGCAGATGGGCGAGGTGGAGTACACCATGGATCTGCTGCGCCATAAGGGGAACCTCAAGGGCATCGTCCATGATCGGGATTTCTTCAAGGATCCCGTCGCCCACGCGACCTGGCTCGAACCCGAGGGCGGCACTCCGAGCCGGCGGTTCGACTATCTCTTCCTCGGCGGCTCGATCACCAACTCCAACCCGGAGCTCCTGGGGCCCATGCCCGACCTCACCGACCACATCCCCCTCATCCTCGAGATCGATCTCCCTTGACCGGCGTCGTCACCCTGGAGACCGGCCCGCTTGCGTTCCGGGGCGGCGCCGTAGCGCGGGCAGCCGATGGGAAGGTGGCCTTCGTGCGTGGAGCGGCGCCTGACGAGGTCGTGGAGGCGCGCATCATCCAGCGGCGCTCGAAGTTTGATCTGGCCGTGGTGATCCGCGTGGTGCGTCCGTCCCCGGACAGGGTCGAGCCGTTCTGCCCCCTCGCCGGGGACTGTGGTGGCTGTGACTGGCAGCACGTCGCTGTCGCAGCGCAGCGGGACGCGTGCCGCCGGATCCTCTCCGACGCGCTTGGCCGGGCCGGGGTGGAGATACAGCCTGAGGTGGTGGTGCCGAGCCCCGAAGAGCGGTCCTGGAGGCACAGGGCCCGGCTCCACGCGGCGCCCGAGGGCCCGCGGGTTCGACTGGGCTTCTTCCGGCCCGGGACCCACGAGGTCGTGGACGCGCCGGATTGTCCTGTGCTGAAGCCTCCGCTCATCAAGGCGGCGGTGGCGTTGCGGACCAGTCTGGCCGGCAGAGGCGCGGTCGGGACCGTGGAGTTGAGCCTCGCAGACGAGGGCGTCCTCGCCGCCGTGCACCTCTCGACCGCGCCCCGGGATCTGGATGATCTCCGGGCCGAGCTGGCCCGGACCACAGAGATAAGGGGAGGCGTCCTCGGCGCACCGGGGGCCGGCAGTCGGTGGTTCGGCGACGCCGCCGGGACCAAGGCCCTGGAGGTCTGCGGCCGAACCTGGCGCATCCCCGTGGCGGCGGGCGCGTTCCTCCAGGCAAACTGGGCTGCGAACGGGCACCTCGTGGAGCTCGTCGTCGACGCAGTGACGGCGATGCCCCCGGGATCGGGGAGGATCCTGGAGCTCTATTCGGGGAGCGGGAACATGACCCTCCCGCTGCTCGGCGCGGGCCTGACCGTGGAGGCCTGGGAGTCCTCAGGGCCTGCGGTGCACGCACTCGAAGGTGCGGCCCCTGCCGGTGCGTCTCTCGGGGTCCGCAAGGGAGACGCTGTAAAGGCCCTCGGGCGGGCGGGACCGGCTTGGGACGTGGTCCTGCTGGATCCGCCGCGTGCCGGCGCCCGCGCGGTCTGCGAGGCCTTGCGCGATCACCCTGCCCATGGCGTGGTCTACGTGTCCTGTGACCCCAACACCCTGGGGCGGGATCTGGGTATCCTCCGGGAGGGGGGCTGGCAGGTGGAGCGGGTCACGCCGGTGGATCTCTTTCCCCATACACCGCACATCGAGACGGTCACTGCGCTGCGCCGGCGCTGACCCTGGCAACACACCACGCAGCGATGCCCACCCCGATCCCCAACAGGAGGGACGCGGGGGCCGGGAAACGGATCAGCTCGTGCCAGGCTGCCAACAGGAGGGAGACCGTGACCAGGAGTAGTCGCAGGGAGCTCGTCGGGCGGTAGTCGATGAGCTCATGGAGGATCGCCAGGCCGATGACCGCGCCGTGGACGCTCGGCGGCACCGCGAGGGGCCATGGGAGGAAACAGCCTGTGGCGACCAGGATCAGCCCGAGGAGGAGGAACAGGCCCTTCCGACCGGCGCCGAAGTTGCGCAGGTCGAAGAAGCCCTCCGTCAGGAGCATTCCAGCGGGCAGGCCCCAGGCTGCGGCCATGAGGGGCGCCTCCGGCGGGCTGTAGGGGGGCGGGTATCCCACGCCGAACACTGCCTCGGTGAGCGCGAGGAGGCCGGCGAGACCGATGCCTCCCGCGGCCACCGTCCAGCCGCCGCTCTTAGGAATCGTCCAGCGCGCGGTCCG
>CAZNWW010000387.1:0-3754 GCA_964576155.1 uncultured Myxococcales bacterium
GTACAAGTTCTGGATGATCCCCGTAATGGTCCTGGCTCTGGCGGCCCCCATCGCAGCGCAGGCTGAAGAGTACAGCTTCGACGTGAACGCCAAGTTCGTGAACATCTCTTTTCTCTCGGAGATGGACATCGAGGACATCCTTGGGACGTCCAACACCATCTCAGGGTTCGTGGACACCGCCAAGGGGAGTTTCAAGCTTGAGGTCCCCGTCGCGTCCCTGAAGACCGGGATTGACATGCGGGACGAGCACCTGCAGAGCGAGATGTGGCTCGACGCAAAGAACAACCCCAACCTGGTCTTCGAGGGCTCGAAGATCGACGATCTCGGCGGCGGCAAGTACAAGATCACCGGGAAGTTCTATGCCCGCGGCAAGGCCAAAGACCTGGCCATTGTGGTGAGCCTGAAGAAGATCTCTGCGACCAAATCCTCGAAGATCGGCCTCGGCGAGAGTGGAGCGATCCGAGTGCGCGGCGAGTTCAACCTGAAGCTCTCCGATTTCGGCATCCAGATCCCCGACATGGCTGCGGCCAAGGTCAGCGACGAGTGGACCGTGAAGATCAGCCTCTTCGGGAAGGGGAAGTAGAATGTTCGGCAAGGTCCTCATCATCGCAGGCGTAGTCGCCGCTTTTCTGGTGGGGGCCATCCTCGTGGCGGCAACGGTCATCGACGACCACTACGCCACGGAGGTCCTCTTGATCACTCCGGGGGATGCCGAGGTGGTGGCCTTCGAGAAGGAACTCTGGGAGGAGGGCGACCCCGTGGCTGATATCTATGGGGTCCCCACTGACAGGCCGATCAAGCTGGCCTTCGTGGACGAGGACAAGCTGATCCGCCCCGAGGAGGATCCCTCTTTAGTGCTCATGCCCGTGGACAAGCAGGCAGGCGAGAATCCGCTCCAGATCAAGACGGTCTGGTTCATCGCCAACCGGGCTGCTGTCGTCTTCGGGGTCTTCAGCCTGGCCGCCCTCCTGGGCGGCTTCTTCTTCTCCCGCCGCCGCAAGTAGGCTAAAATACCTCTTCGGAGGTACTCCATGAATCGTAGAATCGTCACTATCCTAGCCCTCGTCCTGGTCCACGGATGCGTAGGCATATCGTCGGTCGAACTTCCGACGCAGGACGCAGAGCCTGCGGACGGGGCCGCCGGCGACGGGACCGGCGAAGTGTCCTTCCCCGATCTTCTCACGCCGGACCACGTGGTGGACCTGCGTTCCGACAACGCTGTCATTCCGGACATCGGAGACGTCCTGACCGCGTGCGAACCCGGCGAGGGCTGCGTCGGCGAGGTCTGCGACGACAACAAAGATTGCCTCTCGGGTTGGTGCGTCGATCACATGGGAGAGACTGTCTGTACGGACACCTGCGTCGAGGACTGCCCTCCCGGCTGGAGCTGCAAGTCGGTGGGCTCAGAGCCCGACATGATCTTCATCTGCGTGTCGGACTATCCGAGCCTCTGTGTCCCCTGCGCTGCGGGCGCCGATTGCACCAGCGGCACGGGCACCCAGGTCCCCTGCGTGATTTACGAGGGCGAGGGTGCGTTCTGCGGTGGGGCCTGCGACGACGACGGAGACTGCCCGGGTGGGTACCTGTGCAAGGAGAAGGAGGTCGTCTCCGGCGCTACCCTGATGCAATGTGTGTCAGCTTCGGGGACCTGTGAGTGTACGGACAAGTCCATCGAGCTGGGGCTCTCCACCCCTTGTACAACGACCAGTGAATTCGGGATCTGCGAGGGCGTACGGGTTTGCACTACGGACGGCCTCGCCTCCTGTGATGTGGCGGCGCCCGTGGAGGAGCAGTGCAATGGTGACGACGACGACTGCGACGGGGTGACGGACGAGGACACCTGTGACGACGGCAACGCGTGCACCGACGACCATTGTCAGGGTGAGGACGGGTGCGAGCACGTTGCCCTGGACAACGTGGAATGCCCTGACGGGGACCTCTGCACAGTAGGGGACCAGTGTGACCAGGGGACCTGCATCGGTGTGCCAGTGGACTGCGACGACGCTGATCCTTGCACCGACGACGTCTGCGACCCGGAGTCGGGGGACTGTGTCCACACCGACAACGTCGCGGACTGCGACGACGACGATCCCTGCACCGTTGCGGACGAATGCCTGGCGGGGGCCTGCGTCGGCGTCCCCATCGACTGTGACTGCCTCACCACCGATGACTGCGGCAAACTGGAGGACGGGGACATCTGCAACGGCACCCTGTACTGCGACACCAACACGAGCCCGCATCTCTGCAAGATCGATCCGGGCACGATCATTCAATGCCCCGACCCCGAAGGCCAGGACGCTCCATGCCTGCAGCCCGCCTGTGATCCTGAAACAGGGGTCTGCGGCGTCGCTGAGGACAACGAGGGTTATCCCTGCGACGACGGCGACCCGTGCTCCGTCGCGGACGTCTGCGAGAAGGGGGAGTGCCTCCCGGGGGCGCCCACGAACTGCAACGATGGAAACCCGTGCACCGATGACTCCTGCCAGCCCGAGGGCGGCTGCGTCAACGCGCCCAACACCGTCCCCTGCGAGGACGGGGACATCTGCACAGTGGGGGACCAATGTGAAGAGGGGGAGTGCGTCCACGGCCCCGAGGTCTCCTGTGACGACGGGAATGTCTGTACCGACGACGTGTGCGACCCGACGGTGGGCTGCGTCCACACCCCCAACGAGGTCCCCTGCGACGATCAGAACCTCTGCACGAACGAGGGAATCTGTGGTGACGGGGCCTGCCTGCCCGGCAAGGCGGTCGACTGCAATGACCTCAACCTGTGCACCACGGATTCCTGCGAGCCCGCGTCGGGCTGTGTCCAGGCGCCGAACTCCCTGCCCTGTGACGACGGAGACATCTGCACCGTGGGAGACACCTGCGCGGACGCCGGCTGTTTGGGAGGCGCTGCGTTGCTCTGCGACGACGGGAATCTGTGCACCGATGACTCCTGTGACCCGGACTCGGGGTGCGTCTACCAGCCGAACAGCGACCCTTGTGACGACCTGAATACCTGCACCACCGCGGACGCCTGCGTGGACGGGGAGTGCGTCGGGAACGGGTCCCTGGACTGTGACGACGGGAACCCCTGCACCAAAGACATCTGCCTCCCCGACGGGGGCTGCGATCATGAGGACGTGGAGGGCCCCTGCTCCGACGATGATCCCTGCACCCTCAACGACACCTGCGACGCGGGAGAATGCGTCTCCGGAGCGCCCCTGGACTGTGACGACTTGAACCCCTGCACCGACGACCTCTGCGACGAGGATGGGACCTGCCAGAACCTGCCAAACGAGGCTCCCTGCTCCGACGGGAACGCGTGCACCAATGGGGACCACTGCGACGGCGGCGTCTGCGTGTACGATGACCTGGCGATCTGCGACGACGGAGACGTCTGCACCACGGACTCCTGCACCCCGACCGGAGGCTGCGTGAACACGCCCAACGTGAACCCCTGCAACGATGGGGATATGTGCACCACCGGGGACACCTGTGGTGGAGGCCTCTGTCTCGGCACGGGGACCCTGGGGTGTGATGACGGGAACCTCTGCACCACAGACGGGTGCGATCCGGACAGCGGGTGCACCCACGGGGCCAACACCCTCCCGTGCACCGACGGGAACGAGTGCACCGCGGGGGACGTCTGCGGGGACGGGGTCTGTCAGCCCGGCTCGGCGATCAACTGCGATGACGGGCAGGTGTGCACCACAGATTCATGTACCCCCGCCGATGGCTGCGTACACACAACTAACACCGCACCCTGCAA
>CAZNWW010000387.1:3764-4631 GCA_964576155.1 uncultured Myxococcales bacterium
GACGGGAACGTGTGCACCACCGGCGACACGTGCAGCGGCGGTGATTGCACCTCCCTTGGGCTCCTGGACTGCGCCGACGGGAACGTGTGCACCGACGACTCATGCAACCCGCAGACCGGGTGCAAGCACGTGAACAACACAGTGGCCTGCGATGACGGGAACACCTGCACCACAGGTGACGTCTGCGAAGGCGGGACCTGCTTCGGGACCGGCTCTCTGGACTGTGACGACAGCAACCCCTGCACCCAGGATATCTGCCTCCCCGGGGGGGGGTGTACCCACCAGAATGTTGCCGGGGCCTGCTCCGACGGCGACCCTTGCACCGTGAACGACTCCTGCGTCAACGGGGCGTGTGTGTCCGGGCCGAACATGGACTGCAACGACGGGAACGTCTGCACCGACGACTCCTGTGATGTAAACGGGACCTGTCAGCACCTGGCCAACAGCGCATCTTGCTCCGACGGCAATCCGTGCACCCTCGATGACCATTGTGCCGGGGGCACCTGCACCTCGAACCAGCCTGAGGACTGTGACGACGGGAACCCCTGCACCACCGACTATTGTTCCCCCGCGGATGGCTGTGTCCATGTCCAGAACACCCTGGCTTGCAATGACGGGAATGCGTGCACCACGACAGACCTCTGCGCCGGCGGATCCTGCATCGGCTCCGGGGCCCTTTCCTGCAACGACAGCAACGGATGCACCACAGACTCCTGCGCCCCGGCGACGGGGTGCGTCTACACCAACAACACCGCGGCCTGCAACGACGGGAACGCGTGTACGACGACGGACACCTGCAGCGGCGGATCCTGCGTCGGCTCCGGGGCCCTGACCTGCAACGACGGGGACATCTGCACCTCGGACTCC
>CAZNWW010000388.1:0-1369 GCA_964576155.1 uncultured Myxococcales bacterium
TGCAGGCTGGGTCTCCGGCGCCTTCATCGGGATGCTCAAGGCAGCCCGGGCAGGCTTCAGTTTTCCGGATCTGGAGGGGCTCCCCCCCTATCGCATCGAAGGAGAGGATAGCCGATGAATCCGCTGGGCTACCTGCCCTTCGTCCCGCGCATCCTGGTGAAGCGGGGCCGGCCCATACACCTCACCTTCTTTGTGACGAACCGCTGCCAATGTCGTTGCCGTCACTGCTTCTACTGGCAGAATCTGAACAAACACCCCGAGCAGGAGTTGAGCCTTGCGGAGCTCGACCGCGCAGCCAGCAGCCTGGGCCCTCTCCTCTGGCTCTCCCTCACCGGAGGTGAGCCCTTCCTTCGTGAGGATCTGGTAGAAATCGCCGAGATCTTCTGCCGCCACAATCGGCCGCGCCACCTCACCGTCGTCACCAACGGACAGCGCCCCGACCGAGTGGCTCTCTGGATGCCCCGGATTGCCCGCGCAGCGCCGGAGAGCTTCATCCATTTCAACATCAGCATCGACGGCGTCGGCGAGACGCACGACGAGATACGACAACTGCCCGGCGCGTTCGGCAAGGTCCTCGAGACGGCCCGCTGCGTACACGATCTTCGCAAGGCCCACCCCAATATCGGGTTGGGTGTAGCCAGCACCTTCAATCACTACAGCCAACACCAGATGGAAGAGTTATTGGAGCTCATGCGTAGCGAGGTCCGTCCCGATCATTGGGATATCAGCCTGGTACGCAGCCCGGCGAAGGACGCCGCGATGCAGGAGGTGGACATCGAGGCCTTCTTCGAGTGGAAGGACCGTCTCGAGAGCTTGCTGTCGAACCGCGAGATTCCCTACTTCAACTACCCGCTCGCCCGACTGGGGCTCGCCCGCCACTTCGTGCACAACGAGTATGTGCGACGCTACGTTCGGCGGCCCGTCTACTCCGTGCCGTGCCAGGCGGGCAGATTGAGCGCCGTCCTCTATCCCGATGGCCACGTAGCGGCCTGTGAGCTGGAGGGCTTCGGGATCGGCAACCTGCGGGACGCCGACCTGGACTTCGGTCGACTCTGGAAGAGCCCGTCTGCGCGGGAGGTCCGGAAGCGAGTTGCGGCCTCCCGCTGCCACTGCGACCACGGTTGCAACATCGCGGTCAATCTCACCTTCAGCCCGATCACCTACCTGGACATCATGAGGTCGTTCTTCTCGCTGTGACGACGCGGGAGATGCGGCTCTCCAATGGTACGCATCTGCTGCGGATGCCTCACGTCCACTATTGACTGATCACCCTCTTGAACGATCCGTACTGTCGTAGCTTGAAGAGCGTCAGTTCGCCGTCGGCGAGCATGCGTAACGCGATGGCGCCAGCCTTGACCACGTCCGCAGC
>CAZNWW010000388.1:1379-3405 GCA_964576155.1 uncultured Myxococcales bacterium
TGTTTTCCTATACTTTTCTATATCAGACCGGTTCACGTCCGCAGCCCTGGCAGCAGCGACCAGGGGCGCCGGGCGTCGGCGCAGGTACCCGGAACTCATGATGGTGCGCACAAGTGGCCGGGGAACGGAGCGCTTGGCGGCCAGGATGGAGAGGGCTATCCAGAACTCCTCCTCCGGGGCCCTGGGCCAGTCGAAGCTCAGGCGGAACTGGTGGAAGGACTTTGTGGCCCGCCCTTCGATGTCCTCGGGATCAGCGAGCCCCCGGGCCATGAACTCCTCGGCGAGGCGTGTCCTGGGGAAGAGCGTCAGGGAGTAGAGGTAGACGTTGAACGGGCGCTCGAGCTCGAGCAGCAGCTCGACCACGGCGCGCTTGTCGGACTCCTCCGCCAGGGGGTTATCGAAGATCAGGTCGTACGCCACCTCTATCCCGACCCGGCTCGCTATGGCCGAGAGCTCCCGGATATCCCCCGCAGTGGACTTGCGCCCGTAGGACTCGGCCACCTCCCGATCCGAGCCTGACTGGATACCGGTCTGGAGCTTGCGCAGACCCGCGGCCTTGAGCAGCAGCAGGTCGGCCTCGTCCAGCTCCCCCGGGTATGTGAGCAGCTCGAAGGGGATCCCTACCCGCGCACGGTAGGCCCCGCAGAAGTCCTGGATCCAGGACTTCGGGAACGCGAAAACATCGCTGTCGAACTTCACCCGCCGGGTGCGGGGGAATATCTCCAGGGCCCACTCCAGCTCCCGGATGACGCTCTCCACAGAGCGGTAGCGGTAGAAGCGCCCCGGGATCCCCTTGGTGATCCGCCGCAGCACGTGCGCATGGCAGTAAGTGCATTGGTACGGACAACCCCGCGCTGGATAGATCCGGTACTCTACCGTACCTGAGATGGGATCTCCCCGGCTCAGGCGGTCACCCTCGATGAGGTAGCTCTCCGGGAGCATGTACGTAGGCAGAGGGAGCGAGTCCAGGTCCTGCAACAGGGGGCGCGGTTCGCCCTGCTTGACGGTCTCTCCCTGCCGCGACCACAGCCCGGGGATAGCCCCGGCGGAGCAGCCTTCGACCAGGGCCCGGCAGAGCTCGACCGTTGCGTGCTCCCCCTCCCCGACGCAAACATAGTCCGCCTCTTCGATGCACTCGTCGGGGCAGACCGTAGGGTGGACACCGCCCCAAAGGACCGGGATCGCGCAGCGCTCCCGGAGCTGCCTCGTGGCCTTCGTGACCACCCCCAGGTAGGGGGCGCCGAAGCCGAAGCCGACAAGGAGCGGTGACCGCTCCCATACCAGGTCCGAGAGGAGCTGATACTCTGCCTCGGTGGGCACCTCGATGTCGTTGTTCACCCACCGCTTGAAGAAGACGAGGACAGGTTTGAAGCCGCTCTCCTGCAAGTTGGCGGCGATGTAGCGGACGCCGCGGTTCTCGATGCCGTAAGGAGACACAAGGATGACCGTTCGGTTGGAGTCCATCGCTTAGCTCCTCCCGCGCAGGATCGAGAGCCCGGCCGCAGCCTTGCGCCGCAGCTCGGCCAGGCTGCCGAGCCCACGAAGATTGCGCCAGATCATGGTCGGGCGCAGGTAGAACTGCCGGTATGCTCGGGTCAGCAGCCCGTCGAGGGTAGCGCGATCGAGGTGCTCCTCCCAGAGGGGAATGGTGAAGTCTGGACGGGGGTCGAGCGCGAACCCGGTCCAGAAGTCGGCCCGCAGCAGCCCCTTCGAGACAGCAATGTCGAAGAGCTCGGTGCCGGGGTAGATCGCCAGGACGTTGAACATCGCGAAGTCCGGACTCAGCCGCACCGCGAAACGGATCGTCTCCAACACGTCGCGCTCGGTGTGCTCGTGGGGGCAGCCGATAATGAAGTATGCCGCGGTGACGATGCGGTTCTCCCGGGCGAGGCTGACCGCTGTCTCGATCTGCTCCAGCGCTACGCCCTTACGCAACAACTCCAGACCTTCGGCGGTGCCGGTCTCGACCCCCAGGTGCATACGTACGCAGCCCGCCCGACGAGCCAGCGCTGCGCCCTCCCGGTCC
>CAZNWW010000388.1:3415-4628 GCA_964576155.1 uncultured Myxococcales bacterium
ACCGCGGAAGCTCCAACGAACCTGAACCCGCCGCCGCAGGATCTCCTCGCTGATCTCCACCAGTCGGCGCGGCCCCAGGTTGAAGGTGTCGTCCACGAAGTGTATCTCCTCCGTCCCCGACGCCAGGCAACGCTCCAACTCATCCACTATGTTGGCAGGCGACCGGGTGCGGTATCCTCCACGGGGGGTGGAGCAGAAGATGCACTTATAGGGGCAGCCGCGGCTGGCGATGATCGTGGCGAAGGTGGCCCGTTTGCCCAGCACGTAATAGTAATCCTCGGCTCGGACCATGTCCCGAGCAGGGAAACACAACCCGTCGAGGTCCACCTCGTAAACGGCCGGCTGCGTGGACGTCGACAGGTGCCGGGAGGAGAGCCCGGGGACCGCCGCAATGTCGCCGCCGCCGGCCAGGGCGTCGGCGAGCAGCGGCAGGGAGCGTTCAGCCTCTCCGGCGATCGCGTAGTCGATCCCCGGCAGCATCGCGGCCTCCCGGGGAAACGCATTGACGTGGGGACCGCCCATGACCACCGGGATCCCGGGCAGGGTGTCCTGCACCACGCTCGCAATCTCCCGCACACCCACCAGGTTGTGGGTGATAGCGGTGATCCCAACCAGGTCGGGACGTTGAGACCTGAGCTGCGCAGGGAACGCCTCGAGGGTGCATCCGGACGCGGGCATGTCCAGCACCGAGACCTGGTGGCGCTCCGCCTCACGCAGATGTGCCGCCAGGTAGAGCAACCCCAGGGGCGGGAATCTGCCGACCTCGCCGGACACGTGGCCCGGCAGCTCCGTGGCGATGACCTTGTCCGTCGGCGGATTGACGAGGAGGATCTTCAACGGCCTCCTCCTGCGGGACGACGCCGAGGCCGTATGGTAGTCAGGGCCTCGAACGTGGCTTGCGGGCTCCGGAACATATGGGAGATCTCGGCCCAACACGGGCGCATGCAGCCCTCGCAGGTCTCTCTCTGAGCTTTGAAGCGTCGGCGGTTATCCTGGTCCTGCATCAGGCCGGCCAGATCGGGCTGGTCGTAACGGGCGAAGGGATGGAAATGGTGGCAGGTCGAGATCTCCCCCTCTGGGCTCACCGACAGGTAGAGGAGGCCCGCGTCGCAGCTCCAGGGGAAAACGCCGTCCTGGAGGTGGTGCGCTGAGTCGCGCAGGAAGCGCGTGGAGTTGGCGATGGGCGCGCCGCGACGCTTCATCACGATCAGGC
>CAZNWW010000389.1:0-4602 GCA_964576155.1 uncultured Myxococcales bacterium
AGGCCGGTGCCGGGGTGAAGGTCGTGATGACGAGTAGCGCCACGGCCTTCGTCACCCCGCTGTCATTCGAGACCTTAAGCGGCAACACCGTCGGCGTCGAGTTGATGAACCTCACGCGGGAGCGCGAGATCGGGCACATCGATTACGCCCGCTGGGCCGACGTCGCAGTGGCCGCGCCCGCGACCGCGAACCTCCTGGGCAAGATGGCGAACGGCATCGCCGACGATCTCCTCACCACGGTCCTCCTGGCCCTGCCCTCAAGCACCCCCATCGTCCTGGCGCCAGCGATGAACACCCGCATGTGGGAAAACCCGGCGGTGCAGCGGAACATCGACCTCCTGCGCAGCCTCTACGGTCAGCGGCTCCACCAGGTGGGGCCCGTGTCCAAGGAGCTGGCGTGCAGGGAGGAGGGCCTCGGCGCCATGGCCGAGGTCGTGGATATCTTCGATGTGGTGCGGGGCGCACTCGGTTGCTCAGGATGACTGTGGAGTGACCTACTCTTCGGGTGCTGCTGCGACTTCGATATCCACGCTGACCGGTTCGGACTGCAGGAACATCTGAGAGCTGGCCTCGTAGACCACGAGACCGACGGTGTATGTGCCCGCCTGGTCCGCGTAGAACGCGCTGGTGCAGGACGCCTCGGTGTTCAGGTGCGCAGCGGAGCCGGCGGGCTTGTCCAGGAGCAGCCAGATGTAGCCGTTTTCGTAGATCGGGTCGCCGCAGTCGCCCTCGCCGCTGCTGCACGCGTTGACCACGATGGTGCTCCCAGCGATGTAGCCGGCGTAGTTGTCGGGGGAGCCCAGGTCAGCGATGGGCACCAGGCATTCCGGCTCGGAGTAGCCGTTGAGTTGGAAGGTCTTCTCGGTCTGCCCGATGAGCGGGTGCTCATAGTCTACCTTCAGGAAGCCCTGGAGGTTCATGCTGTGCGGGGAGAAGCGAACCTCCACGGTCTCGATGGTGAAGCCCTCGACGGTGGCGCCGGGGGTCCATTCCTCGGCAAGCGCGAAGTCCTCGGAGAGGCCGCTCCACTTATCCGTTACGACCACCGAATTCACCGTGCAGGGCGCGTTGCCTTTGTTGATCAAGGCCACGTACTTGGACTTCTCGTCCTGGGGGGAGATCGAGTTGAAGTTGAGCTGCGCGTTGGCCGGTCCGAGCTCGAGGTCGCATTGGCTCGAGGCCAGCATGTTCACGCATTGGGAGTTGGCGCCGATGCCCGGGGCGATATAGTCGATACAGAAGTTGCCGTTCATGTCGGCCGGCTGGCCCGCGGGCTTCGCATAGTGGATGTTGAAGTCGAAGGCCTTGCCCGCCGCGAGGGACTTCCCGCTGCCGATGATGACCTCCTTATCCTTGTTTGGATCCCAGACAGTGAAGGTGTACCAATCCGCGGCCTCGGGCGGAGTGATCCTCACGCTCTGGATCAGGACCGGGCAGCCGCAGCACTCGCCCTTGTCGGGGCAGAGCTCGTTACACTCGTCGGGCTTCTTGTTGTACATGTTCAGCGAGTGGTCGTTGTTCTCGGAGAAGTCCAGGTAGCCGAAGGGGCTCGTGGTGGTCATCTGGAGCACCGCAGGTTTCTGGACGATCTCGATCTCGATGAAGATGTTCCCTGAGCTGGTGTTCGTGGCGTTGGAGAGGATCCGCAGCAGGTTCGAGTCGTCGTAGTCGTCGTCCAGGGGCTGGTAGAAGATCTCGAAGGCCAGGGTGAAGTAGTTCGGATCGCCCTTGGGCGGGATCGTCACGGGGAGCGCCGGCGGGTTCGATATCGTGAACTCCGTGGTGGGGAAGTCGAAGCCGATGCTGTCGATCACGAGATCTGCGGTACCCTCGTTGTCGATCTCGATGATCTGAGTCTTGGAGCCCACCACGCAGGAGAAGGTCAGGCTCTCGGCGTTGAGCAGGATGACCGGGCCGATCTTCTCCACCTCAAAGGGCGTCCTGTGCGCTGAGCAGTTGTTGGGCTTGGCGACCTTGAAGCCCAGGTCAGGGCCGCCGTTATAGGGAGCCTCGGGCCAGTCAGGACAAGGGATGGTTTCGCCGTTATCTTCGTCTGCCACCTGGCCGTCGTTGGTCTCGAGCACCAGCACTGTGTCGGAGATGTCTACCGGGTCCTGCTCCGGGTCGTACTGGACGTGGAAGTCGAACTTGGTACCCGAATAGCCTGGCTCGATGACGATGGGGAAGTCTGTTGGTGTGTAGACGCCGTCCCAGGAGATGGAGATGTACTGGTTTCCGCCCTCCTCGAGATAGACGTTGTAGATCACCAGGGCTTCGCCGCCGCCGTTCTGGACCTTTATTTTCGCCTTCTTGGGGGTGGCGTTGGGGTCGATCTTCGGGAAGACATGCGCCGGGATCTCTTCTTCGTCAATCTTGACAATGAGCTGAGGCTCCTCGGTCTTGGTCAGGTCCGAGCATGCACTCGCTGCGAGGAGCGCCGCTGCGCCGAGGGTGAGGCCGATGAGGCGGAAGAGTTTCATTGGATCCTCCAACGATAGAGCCCAGATAGATGTAATTGAATACCAGAGGATCAGAGGGAATTGCAAATCATCTGGTACCAGACCTTGATCTCGTCGTTGGCCTGCGGCATGCAGGAGCCGGCTTCATCGAAGATCACTGCGTTGGAGGCGGGGTCGTAGTACCAGCCGTTCAGGCATTCCACGAAGCCGCCGCCGGAGTCGACCCAGACCTTGACGTTGTCCGGATCCGCCTGTGCGGAGAGGAAGAACTGGACCTGCGCGCCGAACGCGGTGTCGCCGATGCTCTCCAGGGCCTGGGCGAAGCTGTCGTCGCAGATGGACCAGAAGATGCCGCCGGTGGCCTCCTGGACGTCGACGTAGCGCTTGCCTGCGTCCGCGCCGTCCTCGGTTGAGCCGCCGTTACAGCCGCCGCTGTAGTCGCCGACGATCGCGTGCGCGTGGAAGAGGCCCTCGTTCATCACGCCCTTGATTGACTTGAAGAAGTCGATGTAGAAGGGCGCCGAGCCAGGGGACTGGTCCTCCTCGTCGGAGACGAAGATGATCTCAAGGGCTGCGTCCGGGCGGATGAAGCCCCGGTTGAACCCACCGCAGCCGCCGCCGACACAGGCGAAGCCCGCTGAGCAGCTCTGCGGGCAGGGGTCGTCCTGGCCGCAGGAGCAGTTGATCTCTTCGTCGTAGGCGAGGGGCGGCGTGATGGCCCGGCGCGCGGCCTCCAGGCCTGACTCCTGGGTCCCGGAGCCGCTGCAGCCGACGTCCTGGACGTTGTTGCTGAACGCGTCCACGGTCTGCTTGTCGATGATTCGCGGTTCCCCGAACAGCTTGCCGACGTAGTCCTCGTCGGAGACGTTCGTGGTCACGATGCCGAGCTGGTAGTCGTTGGACCACTGCGCGGCCTTCTGGGTGAGGTAGTCGAAGTTTTCCGCAAGGTTGTCCTGCTCGCCGCACATGGACCCGGACTCGTCGATGACGAAGAGCAGGTCGACCTTCTTCCCGTCGATCTGGGTGAAGTAGTCGGTCTGCTCGGTCTCGTAGGTCCCCTCGCCCTTCATCGGCACGTGGTAGACGGGGGTGTCCAGGTCGCTGCTCTCCACGATGAGGCTGCACGACTTCTGGCCCTCCACCTGGGGCAGGTAGGCGACCTCAACCTCGATGTACCCGCTGGGATCCACGTCGGTGGGCAGCGCGGGGTAGTTCAGGAGGATGAACTCCGGCCCGCAGGCCGGGTCGGTGTATATGTCGGACACCTGGAGGGGTGCGGTGCCCGCGTTGTAGATCTTCAGGATGAAGGTCTGGGACAGGCAGCCGATGGTCACCAGGCCGAACTCGACCTCGCCTGGCAACACGGCGATGTCTGCGATGCCGGACTCGCCTTTGAGGTTCCAAGGCACGACGTCGCCTGATCCGAAGCCGCCAGGCGTGGGAACAGGGAACTGGTGTTCGGTGTATACGCCGGGCACCGAATAGGGCTCGGTGTAGGTCACCTGGAGCGCGGCGATGTAGGTCTCGAAGATCGGGATCCATGGGATGTTCGTCGGCGGTTTGTACAGGATCTGGATCGGCTGCGCGGTGCCCGGCGCCATGCCGTCCTGGATCGGGATAGGGAAACCCTGGGGGATGAAGTTGGGCGAGGGTCCAGCGTTCTCATTGCAGGTGTTGAACAACCCGAAGATGCTCTCGCACACTGTGATTTTGCCGGATTTCCAGGAGCAAAAGCCCGATCCTGCGTTGGCCACATTGATCGTCATGGTCTTCTCGGCGCCATGGGCCACGATGCCGAAAAAGAGCTGGCTGGGTGAGATAGAGATCTTACACTCCGGCGCGCCGCCGCGCTTCGCTACCAGATCCACGAAGATTTCGGGTGTAAGGGGATCGTCGGAGACGATCTTCACGACGCCGGCCTCGTCGCCCACCTCGGGACCATTATTGGTGAACATCAGCTCCACGTCGACGGAGTTTACCTCTTCTCCCGCGTTCATGAAGACCTGGGCCTCGCCGGAGCCGTCCGTGGGCCCGAAGTCCGGATCCGGTGTCACCGTGAACTCGTCCAGCGCGCTGTTCTCGACGATCTCCATGGAGTAGACCGTGAGGGGCGCGTGGCCGACGTTCTCGATGGTGAGGGTCC
>CAZNWW010000390.1:0-4601 GCA_964576155.1 uncultured Myxococcales bacterium
CCCAGGATGTTCGTGGCACAAGATTGGCCGCTTTTGCTGATCCCGGTGCTGGTGCCTATCATCGTGATATACGTGTAACGCGCCGGCGAGGCGCTGGGAGGGACTCATGGTAATCGGGCCCTGGACGATCGACTGGGTCGATTTCGGGACCTTCAAGCTCGACGGAGGTGCCATGTTCGGCGTGGTGCCCAAGACCCTCTGGGACGCGCTGATCCCCGCGGATGAGCAGAACCGGATCGGGCTGGGTCTATGGGGGCTGGTGCTGCGCGCGTCGGATCGCTGCGTCCTGGTGGACTCCGGGGTCTGGAGCGGCTTCGGCGAGAAGATGAGGAAAGTCTACGCGATCGACACGGGCGCCGCCGATCGAGGTACGATCCGTTCCCTGGATCCGGGGGAGGTCACCGACGTGGTGCTGACCCACCTGCACTTCGACCACGCAGGGGGCGCAATCCTGCCTACGGAGGACGGCCCTCGTCCTACCTTCCCCAATGCTCGGTACCACACATCGAGGACACAGCTGGACTGGGCGTTGCGGCCCTCCCTCCGGGATCGTGCGAGCTACGCAAGCGACATGGTCCTGGCCGTGCGGGCTCATCCCAGGCTGATCACCTACGAATCAACCGCGGATCTCGGGAACGGGATCACCCTCAACGAGATCGGCGGCCATACACCGGGGATGACCCTCCTCCTTGTGCAGGACGAGCAGGGAGCGCTGCTGCATACAGCGGACATGACCCCTACCTCTTTCCACGTCCCGATCCCCTACATCATGGCCTACGACCTCGAGCCCGTCGAGACCGTGAGGGCGCGGCAGCGATGGTACGCGGAGGCCGCATATAAAGGATGGATGCTCTTCTTCCAGCACGACCCGGAGCACCCCCTCTGGACCATTCGCAAGAACCCAAAGGGTCGCTATCAGCGCGATCAGCGCATCGACGTGAGGTGACCATGAGGTCGTTCTATACCCTGCTTGTCTTTCTGGTCATAGCGACGCCGGCCGCAGACGCGGGGGAGCTGCAGGCCGGCGCGCAGTACGTGCTGGTCGCGCCCCTCACGGAGATGGCCGACCGCTTCGGCTCCGTGGGGCACGGCCTGGACATCGAACTCGCCTACCGCTTCGATCGGGCGTGGCTCTCCGTCGGCGGCTCCCTGGCCTGGACCTGGCTGGGGGACAGCGTGCACAGCCCCGGCCCGAGCGGCGCCGGCTCGAAACACCTCCGCCTGAGCACGAACAACACCGCTACCTTGCTGGACGCATTCGTCCGATTCCAGCCGAGGTTCGGGATCGTCTACCCCTACGTGGAGGGCCTCCTGGGGGTCTCCTTCTTCAACCGGACGGCATCGTTGAGGAACCGGTCCACCAAGGATATCTTCATCTCGGGAGAACGTCACACCGACATAGCGTTCAATTGGGGTGCAGGTCTGGGGATCATGATCGAGGTCTTCAAGCCCGCGCTCGGATCCACGCGCCTCGCTTTCGACCTGGGGCTGCGATACCTCGGCGGTCTGAACGCGTCCCAGTATCCCGCAGCCGCGATCATCGAGACCGACGGGATCCCCGACATCGACCAGGGGGCGGCGATCAGCTACGATGGGCTGCACACCCTGCTGGCCCACGCGGGCTTCGTAATAATGTTGTGAGAGGTGCCGATATGCGCGCTGCTTCTCTTCTCTTCGTCGTCCTCCTCGTGGGCTGCGGCGGCGGCGACGATCCCGAAGCCCCGGACACACCGATTGACAGCCACGATGCAGATATCCTCGACGCTTCCACAGAGATCGGCGCAGACGTGGTAGCGGGCGAACCGGTGTCTTTGGTCACCGGCGGCGTGAGCGATCACGTCATCGTCCTGCCGGAGGCTCCGAGCGCCTCCCAGCTCTACGCGGCCGAGGAGTTGATCTACCACATCGAGGCGTGCACCGGGATCACCCTGGAGGTCGTCCCGAACCCGCCAGGCGACGACACGCCCGTGATCGTCCTGGGCGTCGGGCCCGCAGCGGAGGCCCTGGGCGTTGCGCCGACAGGTGACGACCTGGGCGAGCAGGGCTTCGCCATACGTACGGTCCCTCCTCACATCGTCATCGCCGGCACCGCCGAAGCGGGAACCCTCTTCGGGGTCCACCGCTTCCTGGAGGACGCCCTGGGGGTGCGCTGGTACGCGCCATGACCCTCACCCCGACCCGGGAGGACGTCCTGGTCCCTCCTGTGGACCGTGTGGAGCGGCCTGGGTTCTTCTGGCGGCACACCTCCTACGAATGGCCGGGCGGAGACGAGGAGTTCTGGACCCGGCAGGGGGACAACAATGGCTGGCATGAACCCGAATCCCCGCTGGGCGCGAAGCATCGGGTCGTGGGCGCCGCGCACAGTTACCATCACTTCGTGCATCCCGACGACTACTTCGATGAACACCCGGAGTACTTCTCCGAGATCGGCGGCGTGCGGGTCCGGGACGAGACCCAGCTCTGTCTCACCAACCCCGGCCAGGGCTACCTGCCCGACGAGATCGTCGCCGAGGGGGAGGCCCTCTTCGACGAAGCCGCGGCCCTGGTGGAGGGCGACGAGGAGCTCTCGGATCGGATCGAGGTCGCCCGACTGCCCCTGATCTACGCCCGCCTCTTCCCTCGGAACGGCTACGAGATCATCGGTGACACCCTCGAATTCCTCGGCGAGATAGCGCCCGTCTCCGATGTTCAGGATCTCCTCCAGACCATGGCTGACCACGGCTTCGGTGCGTGGATGGAGTTCGCCGGCTCGCCGGACAACCTGGCCTTGATCTACTCCATGTTTGCGATGGATCACGACCTCGAGATCATCGACAACGATCACCTGCGGGTAGAGGTGGTCCCGAACCTGGGCGGCCGCGCGCTGCGGATCATCCACAAGGCCACCGGCGAGTCCATCACCGCGTACAACCGGATCCGGAACCTGTACTTCCCCTTCTGCGGCGGCCTCGAGGATCGTACAGGGGAGCTCTTCCGCTTCTACGGCTGGGTGGAGCCCGCGGCGATCTCCGACCACGACGCGCTCTCAATCACCACTACGCAATCGACCATGGACGGCATGACAATCCGCCGCACCCTGACCCTGGCCGTGGACGCGCCGGTGCTCCACGTGGAGTCTGCACTGGTGAACCCGAAATGCAATGAAGAGACCTTGAAGGCCTTCGAGGACTTCGGCCTGGACGGGGAGGACTGCGACGGCGTGAAGCAGGTCGGGAAGGCCGACTGGTTCTCCTTCGGCGGGTGCGACTGGGGCCAGCACGAATGCGGCATGATCTTCTGCTGCGAGGACTACCACATGACCTGGTTCCCGCAGGAGACGGACTGGGACATCGTGGGCGTCGTGGAGGCGTTGCACGGCGCTATTCCATTCGACGAACGGATGCTGCTGGATGCAGCCGGACGGGACGACCTCCTCGAGGGCGTCTCAGTTGTCTACGAGCAGCCCGTGGTCGAGTACGCGGGACAACCTGCTCGGGACATGGCGGTCGAGGTCTCCCTCGGGCTCATCGAGGTCCCCTTCGATACCTTCCAGGTCTGGCTGCCCGCGGACCGCTGGGGCGTGGAGCTGGACCACTACCTGGGGGGAGAGGTAACCATCTACGAGACCGACGCCCAGGAGCGCCCCATCCGGCAGCTCGAGCGCATGGTCCTGAGTCCGTTCCCGTGCGACTGGGACTTCCCGCTCACCAACATGGACATGACCAAGGTGGAGGTCATCGAGTACTCCGACGGGAAGGCTGTCGTGCATTGGCGGGTGATGTACTCGGACAACGACTCGACCGAGACCGACGTGGGCTCCGTGACCTTCGAGCGCTACGACGACTTCTCCACCCTCGTGACCTACCACTCCGCCCACCGCCTCAACGCGCCGGGCGGCATCCACATCCCCAATGACATCGTTCAGTATGTGCTCAAGACCTTCTTCCTCGGGCACATCTTCCATTACGGGGATGTCGTCGAGAGCTACCTGTAGCCGGTTCTGCGACGTCCTGCGCTACTCAGCGGCGAGCAGCACCAGGTCCACATCACCGACAAGAACTGATTCGTCACCTGCACCTAGCTCCGTGAGCTTGACGATCCGCTCGGGATCATCGGAGTGGCAGGACGGCGGGCTGCAGGAGTCGTTGGGCCAGAGATAGGGATCGCCCTCAAAGTAGAGTTGGGTGGTCAGCAGGACGTACCCTGGAGAGGAGACCTTGAGATGGAGGTGCCTCGGGCGTCCCTCGTAGAAGCCGGGGAGCACCGTCGTAAAAGCGTAGCGCCCATCTCCGTCGACCTGGACCTTGCCCCGCAGACGGAAGCCGTCGCCCTCGCCGGGATAGAGTCCCGCGGCGTCTGTCTGTCAGACGTCGACCACCACATCATCGATGCCTTCGCAATCCTCGTTCAACACGAAGCAGGCACGATCCAAAGTCAGCAGGAGAAGATCTGGTCAAGAGCTCGCTCTCGCTGAGAGTCGTGGTCCGGGCAGACGTTGGACTCGGGAGTCCCGGCTACACCGTTCTCCGCGTCTGTCGTCGCACGCCCCTATTTGTCCAGCCGGAGGAGGAGGACGGAGTCGGGCACACCTGGGGGTCACCACCCGCCCGGGTGGTCAGATC
>CAZNWW010000391.1:0-4596 GCA_964576155.1 uncultured Myxococcales bacterium
CCGGTCTTCCAGGATGGTACCCACGACATCAGCACACCTGCAATCGAATCTTGCGATCCGTACGTTTCGCCGTTACTTTCGAGCATCAGGGGTTGCAGCGGGGACACCAAATGAAGCTCAATTTCGGCACCTCCACCCATCCGGGGCGTCGGCGGAAGGCCAACCAGGATGACCTCCTGGTTGACAAGGCGGAGAACCTCTTCGTCGTCGCGGATGGAATGGGCGGCCACGCGGCGGGGGAGCTGGCGGCGCATATTTGCGTGGATACCGTAAAAAAATACTACGAAGATACACGTGACCGGCCGCCTGCGACGTGGCCCCACCCACCCGAGCCGGGCAGGGACCCATTCATCAGCCGAATGATCACGGCCATCCAACTCGCGCATCAGAAGATCCTGGCCACCATGCAGACCCACCCCAAGCTCCGGGGCATGGGGACCACTGTGGTCGCCGCGTGGTTCGCTGCGGATCGGGTATTCGTCGCGCACGTGGGGGACAGCCGCTGCTACCGCCTGCGGGGCGGGGAACTGGCACAACTCACCCGGGATCACAGCCTCGTGAACGCGCTCCGAGAACGCTTCGAACTCTCCCCGGCCCAGGAGGCCCAGACCGCCAACATGACGCACATCCTGGTACGGGCCCTGGGTGTCGAGGACGACTCCTACGCCGACGTAGACGTCGCTGTGCTCACCCCCGAGGACGGGGACACCTTCCTCCTGTGTTCCGACGGCCTCACCGACGAGGTGCAGGACATGGACCTCCAGTCGATCCTCGGCTCCCAGGACACCCCGGGCCACGCCGTATCCCGTATGATCCGCAGAGCCAACGAGCACGGGGGCCGGGACAACATCACCGCGATCGTGGTGGAGTACGAGAGCACCATCATGGACGCGGAGGAGACATTCCTCGACGATGAGACCGTGGACATGACCACCGAGTGGTTCGAATAGCCCGAGGATACTGTCGACACCTGAAGATCAAAGTTTGCAGCAGCGGTTGCATCCGGGTAGCAGGCCCTTCTTCAGGACCGTTCGAAACTCACGATATGCGTCGTTGTTCCAGATCACGGCCAGGGGCTCGTCCCTGACGTTGCCCATGGGAACCCCGTAATACTGGCATGGAAGGACATCCCCGTTTGCGTTGATCAGGGTCGAATGCCAGACGAAGACACAGCGGCGCATGACATCCCAAGCGCCGGAGTACCAGGACCGGCGCTCCGCCGCGGAGAGGACCGGCTTGGTCAGGACCCGTGCGTATCGCGGGTCTTCCAGGATCTTCACCAGGCGCTCAAAGGTCCCGTCCGGAACCTCCCGGACGTGGTTCAAGACCGGGGCCGGCGCCCCATGAAAGGCTGCCCGCCAGGCGTCGTCCTGTGCCCGCCGCTCGTCGGGCGTGAGGAAACTCAGGTGGGCCAACCGGGCCACCACGTTGTCGATCTCCCGCATAGCCTCCAGGAACGGTCCCAGATCCTCTGGGGAGTCCTCTGAGAGGACGTAGTTGACCAGGGGTCCGGGGGCGCGCATCCCCTTCGCTAACAGGCGCAGGGTCTCCATGGCCCTGCGCCACGAGCCGGGCGCGCCCACCAGCCGGTCGTGGATCTCCTCGGTACCGTGGAGGCTCACCACCGCTACGTCGAGGCCGTCCCGCAGCAGGCGGTCCACATCCCTGCCCTCGAGGAGCGTGGCGTTGGTCACAACCCCGACAGGAAGCCCGCGCGCCTTGATCCTCCCGATGAGGTCGTAGATGTCGCTGCGGACAAAGGGCTCCCCCCCGCCAAGGAAGAAGCCGGCCTTGTACGTCGCCGCCTCGTCGACCATGCGAAAGAGCTCATCGGTGGTGAGTTCGTCGCTCCGCTGCGCCGGGTTGTCGTCGTTATAGCAGAACGCACAGCGCAGGTTGCACCGGTTGGTGACGTTGACGTCCAGGACCGTCGGGAATGGCCGGGCCCGATCCCCGCGGAGATAATCCAGGGGGAAGCGGGCGCTCTCGTAGATCGTCCGACCAAGGGGGAAGTAAGCGCGGAAGACCCTGAGATTGACCACCTGGGATCGAATGGCGGAGAAGAATCCCATCGTCAATCCGAAGCCCGGCAACATCGGAAGCCGGCATAGAGGGCGGTCCAGTTGGCCTCGAAGGTGCACTGGAGCCGCAGGGAGGGGCTCCCGCTGTCATACGCTCCGCCCCGAATCTGGAAGTCCCATCCGATGGGGCTCGTCTCCGGATCGTCCGGAATGACCTCCCAGACGTTGCCGCCCAGGTCGTACGCGCCGAACTCGTTCATGCATCCGGTCATGTACCCCGTGGGCACCGGATGGAAGGAGGGCTCAACATCAGGGTATGCGTTGTAGAGAGCCAGCCCACAGCCGTCGTCGTCCAGCGGCGGGTCGATACCATGCTCCTGACACCAGATATCGCACCAAGTGTCCACGCAGTTGCAGATGTCTTTGTCGAAGACGTCCCCGAAGACGTAGACGTTGCCCTGGATACCTGCGCACGAGTGGTACCACTCGTGCTCCTCGCAGAGGTGCTTCCCCGCCGCCTGGCATGCGCTCTGGAAGAGCTGAAGCTGCGCCGGCCCGAAGGGGTTCTCCCACCACGGCAGGACCCCGGGCTGTGACTTGGCGATGGTAGTATCCAGGCCCATGGAGGCGGCGGTGGCGTCTTGTCGCGACGCCTCGTACCGATCCATGCAGAAGGAGACCGGGATATCGGCCTCGGGCGCGGCAGGGACGAGGACCATGTCCGCGGGACAGGGCTTCGCCTCATCGACGGTGCAATCCGCAGAGCAGCCGTCGTCGTTCACCTCGTTCCCGTCATCGCATTCCTCGGGGAAACACTCGAACCCGTCGCCGCAGAAGTTCTCATGAAGGGAACAATCGGAGAGGCACCCGTCGCATTCGTCTCCGTCCTGGTCGTCGCAGCCCTCGTCGCCGCAGGTGTACCCATCCCCGCAGGTCAGGTCCACAGAGGAGCAATCCTCCAGGCAGCCGTCACATGGATCGGAGTTCTGATCATCACAGGCCTCGAGGGGACCGGAAATCCCATCCCCACAGATCGGCTCGGCACAAGTCGCCGATACGCAATAGTCACCATCGAGCCCGGCGTTGTTGTCGCAAGCTGCGCCGTCCGGAAGGATCTCGAAGGTCGGGACGCCGTCGTCGCAGGCCGCCGTGGTGCAAGGGTTGCCGTCCAGGGGCGGATCGTCCGCAGGCAACACTCCACAGATCTGCCCGAGCCCCCCGGCCTCGCAGACCGCTACGCCGCAGTCTCCGGAGACGTCCTCGCAGTCGTCCGTTGGCGTCGAACAGGTGAATGTACAGTCATCCCGGCACCCATCCACCGGGTTGCCGTTCTGTCCGTCGTCACAGTCCTCTCCGTCGTCGGTGACCACGTCACCGCAAGTTGACGACGCATCACCGCCGCCATCGGCCGCACCACGACCGTCAACCGGGGGCACATCGCCTGGCTCCGACCCATCCCCTTGCAAGTCTCCGGAGACGAGGTCCGTACCTGCATCAACAAGTTCGTGGAGGACGGTGTCATCGACGGCGACATCCAGGGGCTCGCCTGACGACGGAACGATGCTGCAGACGGACCCCGTCAACGCCGCCGTCACGGTCGCAGCGATGAACAGGTATCGTCCTGGTTCCATTATCCCCCCTACCTATCCGTCTTACTGAAACAAGGTGGAAAATTCAACTTCAGGTGATCTATATTTCGGGGATGAGTCGGCGTGACACACGCAGTAAAGAGAGACGACAAGAGGGGCGACCGTCCTCGGATCCGGTGGAGCGGGCGCTGCGGGAGCTGGCGCTGGCATGCCGCCGGGCCGCGGAGGGCCTGGGCGTGGATAGCGGCGAGCCGCTCCCCATGGAAGAACTCACCATACCGGTGACCATCCCGTTGGGGCGGGACTCCCTGCGCGTTGCGGCGGAGGTGGAGGGGCTCACAGCGCGTATCGCCGAGAGGGTGGAGGAGGCCACCAAGGCCCACCTTGCGTTCCGCATCGGTCGAATCTACTGCTTTCAATGCGACTCGACAGACTGCGCGCACGCATCCCCCCCCGAGCCCACGGACACCTTCTCGGGATACACACCCACAGGGAAGCCAGAGTGGAAGAGCTTCCTGACCCTCTGCATGGATCGAAAGGAGCCTGACGTCGATCGACTCTACGACGAGCGCCCCGAGATCCTCGCGCTGATCCAGGAGGCCTCTGAGCTCAAGGGTGCGCTGCTCCCGGGCTTCGGTCGCGGCAGCCGCGCCTACAACGTGCTCGGCCAGGTGGTCGCCGGCTGGATCCCTGTGGACCTCGATGGGCGGCGCCCGGGGACTGCGCGGATCGCATTGACCCTCCAGCTCGTGGAGACCCGCTCGGGCCAGGTGCGCCGACGCCTCAAACTCAACGTCCTCGGTCTCCCCGTGGAGCACATCATGGAGGTGGCCGCCAGCGCGGCGGCCCGGGATCGTCCGGAGCGCCTGCGCCGGATCCTTCGGGGGACCCGAGCCGAGCTCGACCAGCTCGGCCGACAGGTCGCAGCCGCCACCCGACAGGGCCGCGAGTTCGACCTCGAGATCTCGGTACGCCCTCTTCTCAGC
>CAZNWW010000392.1:0-4572 GCA_964576155.1 uncultured Myxococcales bacterium
AGATCTGCATGGTGCGGGACGCGCCCATGTCCATGTGCGGCTCGCCGGAGAAGGATCCCTTCTTCACCGCGTCGATGAGCTTGTCCTCACGCTCCACCTGGGCGAGGGTCTTTCCAGCCTTCACGTCGTCGGGCATGGGATTAACCCCATACTTCCACTCGAGGAAGCGACGCCCCGTGGTGGGGTAAAGCGCGTAGATCAGCAGGTCACGCTCGTTCTTTGCGAGGTCGCCGATGTCCTTCTTCGCCTCAGGGAGCTCCGGGGGCAGGATATCCCCGGGGCGGCTGTCGATGGGCTGGGTCCCCCGGTGATACTTGGCCAGGGCCTTGGCCCGAAGTTCGGGGTTCATGGGACGGGGCGGCCGACCATAGAGCCCGTACGCGTAGTCCTTGACCTGGGCGGTGATCATCTCGTACCGACCGAAGAGCACGTTCTGCACGGCCTGGATCCCGACGATCTGGCTGGTCGGGGTCACCAGGGGGCAAGTGCCCAGGTCCTTGCGGACCCGAGGCAGCTCCTCGTAGACCTCGTCGATGCGGTCGAGCGCGTCCGCCTCCTTGAGCTGGTTCACCAGGTTGGACAGCATCCCGCCGGGGACCTGGTGCTTGAGCACACCGGTGTCGATCACGGCCATACGGTTCTGGGCAAGGAAGTCCCGATACAGGGGAGCGACCTTCTCCAGCTCCGAGCTGATGCCGATGAGGGTGTCCAGATCCAGCTTCGGATCCCGGGGGGTGCCGTAGAGCGCTGCGACCAGGGGCTCGATCGCCGGCTGACCCGTACGCATTGCGAAGGGCGAGAGCGCGCAGTCGATCACGTCCACGCCGGCCTCGACGGCCTTCAGGTAGGCCATGGAGGCCATGCCCGAGGTGTAGTGGGTGTGGAGCTGCACCGGCAGACCTACGTTCTCCTTGAGGGACTTCACCAGGGTGTAGGCGTCCTCGGGATGGAACAGGCCCGCCATGTCCTTGAGACAGATCGAGTCTGCGCCCATGTCCTTGAAGGTCTGGGCCTTCTCGACGAAGTACTCGACGTTGAAGACGGGACCCCCGAGCCGACGCTCGGTGAGCGAGTAGGAGAGCGCGGCCTGGAAGTGCTTCCCGGAGGCCTTGATCGCCTTCACCGCTGTCTCGAAGTTCCGCGGATCGTTGAGCGCGTCGAAGACCCGGAAGATGTCGTTGCCCGCCTCGGCTGCGTTCTTGACGAAGGCCTCCACGACGTCGTCCGCGTAGTTGCGGTAGCCGACGACGTTCTGCCCCCGAAGGAGCATCTGCAGCTTCGTGTTCGGCGCTGCCTCGCGGATCCGCTCGAGGCGCTCCCAGGGGTCCTCACCGAGGAAGCGCGTGCACACATCGAAAGTAGCGCCGCCCCAGACCTCGAGGGAATGGAGGCCCACGGCGTCCATCTTCTTGATGAGATCCAGCATATCCTCGATACGCATCCGGGTGGCCAGCAGGGACTGGTGGCCGTCCCGGAAGGTGGTGTCGGTGATCAGTACAGGCTTCGGGTTCATGGGCTCTCCTCTCGCAACTTCTGACGGGCAGTATATAGTTCAAACGGGGTGCTGAAAGCAATCCAAATCAACACGTTTTAGGGAATATTGTGCGGCCTGCGTCTGTGTTTGTTCAGGACTCAAACTGTCGCCTTCACGAAACCGAGGCGTGTCGATGACCCGAACCCCGTTCCCAATGCGATTGCTGCTCTGGGTTGCCTTGATACTCCCAAACGCCGCGAGGGCAGAGATCCCTCCCGAGGCGGAGAAGCTCTTTTCCCGCTTCGAGGCGCTCTGGCTGGACCCGGCCATGCTGGCGACCGAAGTGGCGATGATCCGGGCGCAGAATCCAGAGTGGGACTTCATGCACCGGACCTTCCTGGTGCTGGCCGCCGTGAACCTGGCCCTTGGGGACGCAATCGAGGACGACCGGGCCCTGGCCCTGGTGGATCGGGTGATCGACGACACCCTGGCGAAGGAGCGGGAGGGCGGCCTCCACCACTTCCTCATGGCCTACTCAAAGGCAGGCGAGTGGAAGGCGGACCCACCGCGTAGCCAGTTCGTCGACGGCGAGATCGCGATGATGCTCGCCGCCCGGAGGGTCCTGGAGGATTCTCCGAGATACCGGATCCTGTACCGCCGGCGCGTCGAGCTCATCACCCGCCGCATGACCCCCCACCCCACCCTCTCCGCGGAGAGCTATCCGGACGAATGCTGGACCTTTTGCAATGCGATTGCGCTGACCGCAATTCGAATCGGTGACCTCCTCGACGGGACCGATCACAAAGCCTTGTTGAATGACTGGATCCAGGCGGCCCAGCGCCTGCTCACCGATGAATCATCGGGGCTCCTGATCTCCGCCTACACCCTCGATGGCCGCCCCACCTCCAGCGGCGCGGGCCCCGAGGGATCCACGATCTGGCTGGTGGCACACATGCTCCAGGTGGTGGCGCCGGAGGTCGCCCGGGACCAATACGACCGGGCACGCAAGGCCCTGGGTCGGACTATCCTGGGTCTGGGCTGGTCACTGGAGTGGCTCCCCGCCGCAGGCACGGAGCCCGACGTCGACTCCGGCGCGCTGGTGCCAGGAATCCTGGCCAGCACCAGCGCCAGCGGTCTGGCCCTCATCGCATCACGGGCTTTTGGCGATGCGCCATACCACGACGCGCTCCGCCGCTCCCTGGTCCTCGCCGGGCCGCAGGAGCGGGACGGGAGGCTCCGCTACGCGGCGTCTAACCTCGTGGGCGACGCGGTGATCCTGTACGGGTTGGTGAACGGTCCCCTGTGGGAGACTATTTCGCTACGCGGGGGACGCGGAACACGGGCTCTACGTCGATCGGCAGATCGACGAACTTCTCGAGGACCGACTCCAGCTCCTGAGACCGTTGGCCGTACTCCTCGATGAAGGCCTTGCCTGCATCGTAGTCGCCGAGGGCCTCGATCATCAGGAGGTCCTTCGCACAGGCCTCGGTCGCGCCTTCGAGCTTCTCCCAGTCCACCCCGAAGCGCTTCGCCTCCGCATCCCAGGTGAACGCCCCGCCCTTGACCATGTGGTTGAGGATCAGGAGGTTGCCCTTCCCGTGGGCCTCCTCCGTGCCGAACCGCACGGAGCGAAAGATCCCTGCGAGGAAGGTCGCAACGATCGCCCTTCGTGCGCCCTCCTTTGAGAGCTGCTTCTTCTTCTCGCCGTCCTTGTCAGGAACCACAGCGTGGATCTTCTCAACGCCCTTCCGGACGAGGAGGAGGTTGTTATAGAGCCCCAGGATGTCGGCCTTGGCCTCCTCGAGATGTGGATAAATCTCCTTGAGCGCGAGGCCCACCGTGGTGTCCTCCCCGCCCGCTGTCTTGATCTTGCCTGGGCCGATCCCGTGGGAGATCTCGTGCATCAGGGTGTGGTTGAAGAAGGCCTCCCGGTTGAGGGAGCCCAAGAGGTCCTCGGCCAGAACCTCGGCAGCGATGGGCCGCAGGATCTTCTCGAACTTGGCGAACATGATGTTACGCAGGAGGACCTTCTTCGAGCCCTTGGCTTCCCGGACGCGCTCGTCATTGGGGAGGTTGAACGCTATGGTCTGGACCCCGGCGCGGGTGTCCCCGGAGGCGTAGAGCAGGTCCACGACGACGATGGGAGAGGACTTGCCCCGCTTGGTGTTCTTGTACTTGTCATCGATGGGCAGGTGCTTCTCCAGCTTGCCCGCCCACTTCGAGAACGTCCGAAGGAGCTTCGTGGCCTCGGGATCCTTCACTGTGACGAAGGCCTCGAATGCGGCCTTGTATCCCATGAGGCGGTCTTCATAGACCTCGTAAGGGCCGATGGTGACCTCGATCTTGGAGTTCAAGTCCATCCAGTCCATGTCGCTTTGCATGTAGTTGTTGGACGCGAAGGCAGCGGCCCGGGCCTCGAGGAATTTCTTGAGGGTCTTGTCCTTGCTGAGCGCGGCCGCGTCACGGAGCGCCTTAGCTGCGGCGCCGAGCTCCCGTTTATACTCTTCGGAGTAGGGCACTGCCTTGAGGCCCTCGCCGTCCCGCCGGATCACGGTGAAGTTCGACTTGAACGCCTCTGTCTGGTCCGGGTGGTCCGCTACCCACTTGTCGAACTCGTCCTTGGTCATGTCCTTTGGATAGAAGGTCCCGCCAAGGGGCTTCTTCTCCTCGCCCAGGTAGGCCTCGAAGTCCGCCAGGCGATCCCAGGGGCCGTAGTTGATCATCAGGTAGTGAAAGAGGAGCCGAGCCACAGGGGTCTTCGTCCGGGCGAGCTTGCGCCGCCACTCCAAACCCTGGGGTGAGGCCTGCTTCCAGAAGAGCACGTCCATGATGTTCGCGGCCTGGACGAGTTTTTTTATAATCTTCTTGTCGTTGTCGCTCAGGATGGACTCGTCCACGGTGATGCGAACCGGGACGTACTGGCGGAGCCGCTTCTTCAGCTCATCCTCGTCGATGTGCTTGAACCCCAATCCTTCCTCCTTGGGCTCTTCAGCCTTCGGCTCTTCGGCCTTCGGCTCTTCTGTGGGAGGGGCTTCAGCCTCAACTGTGGGAGGGGCTTCAGCCTCAACTGTGGGAGGGGCTTCAGCCTCAACTGTGGG
>CAZNWW010000393.1:0-4568 GCA_964576155.1 uncultured Myxococcales bacterium
TTCCCTCCCGTGACCGTGGAGGAGTTGGAGGAATGCGAGATCGAGATCTCGGTGCTCTCTCCGCCGCGCCCCATCGCGTCGCCGAATGAGATCGAGGTAGGGGTGCACGGAGTACAGCTCGGACGGGGCGTGCATCGAGGCGTGTTCCTGCCCCAGGTAGCGCCGGAGCAGGGCTGGGATCGGGACGCGATGCTCGACCACCTCTGCGTCAAGGCCGGCTTGCCGGCGGATACCTGGCGCCGCGAATCCGTGGATCTCGAGGTGTTCACTGCGGAGGTGTTCTCGGAATGAGCCGTCGCGCCGTCCTCTTCATCCTGTTGATCCTGCTCCCCTGCGGTTGCAGCCTCACTCCGGAGGTCACCGGCGTATGGCGGACCGAGGATGCCATCACGGTGAGTTGGCCGATGCTGGACTTCCAGGGGCGGGTGGAGCTGGTCCTCGGTCAATATGGCGAGTCCGTTGCCGGGATGCTGCGGCTCTATGAGGGAGACCAGGACTTCAAGGAGAACTACCTGTTCACCACATGTCCCTGCCTGTTCCTGGACAGGGCGACCTTTGAGGACGGAACCCTGATCTTTGACGTGACCCCTTGTGGTGTGGGCGCGCCGGAGTGGTCCGGGCGGTTCGACTGGAGCGAAGTCGATAACGGAGAGATCCTCGTCGGGGCCTTGGAGCCGAAGAATGCAGATGCGGCTGAGTTGCCCACCGCGGACTTCACGCTTCGGCTCTCCGGCGGGAAGAAGTTGATCAAGGAAGACGAGCTGAACCAACAATGTCCCGGCCCGATACAATGATGCGCAGCGCGCGGCTCGCGGCCGCTGTCCTGTCGTTGACTGTCGCCCTGACCGTTGGCCCGGCGCGCGGCTCCGAGCCGGATCTCCGGAAGGTGAAGCGGGTCACAATCCTACCTCTTCGTAACTTCGCCGGACAACCGGGGAGCCTCTTTCAGCCGGACGAGGCGGATCTCCTGGAGGCCCGGGCTGTTGAGCTCCTGGCGGAGCTGGGGGCGCGGCTCGGCGCGGAGGGCCTCGTGGTGATCTACCAGGGCGAGGAATTGCGCAAGCGGGTCGCCCGCGGCAAGGAGTACGAGGAGCAGGTGGACCTCGGTCGGGAGCGCCTCTCCCTGGGGCGGGAGCACTTCCTGGCTCTTCGCCAGAAGGAGGCGGTGCACAGCCTCTCCCGAGCTGTCGAGGTCATGGAGCGGGTCTTCCACCAAGTGGTGGCCCCGGAGGAGACAGCCGAGGCGCTCGAACTCTGGGGCGTAGCCCTCATCGAGTCCGGGCTTCTCGGGCGGGCCCACGTGGTATTCCGTCGGATGTTCCACGCCCACCCGGGCCGGCGGTTCACCGCAGGGTACCACCCGAAGCAGGTGGAGAAGGCCCTGGAGGCAGCGTACCGGGATCTCACGACCTCGGTCGAGCGGACGACCCCCTTCGTCCTCGCCGAGACCACCTCGGTCTTTATGCGGAAGAGCAAGCTCCACGCGCTGATCCACCCGGTCCTGGTGCGGCGGGGAGATGAGGTCTATTTGGAGCTGTACGCGTACGAGGCGCCCCACGGGTACATGCAATGGCGGGACACCGCGCTCCTGGACGGCAGCGATGCCGACGTGGAGCGAGTGGACCGGATGGGATCCCGCTGGCTGGCCTGCACGCCATTCCGGACGCGGAAGGTGGCGGCGAATCGGCCGCGCAAGACGCAGCTCGCCGCACACTTCGCCCACGAGGTGTTCTTTCGGGTCCCGACCCGGGAGTTCCAACAAGAGTTGGGGGTGTCCATCGACTGGTTCCAGCGCCTGACGCCTTTTCTGGATCTGGTGGTTCGCCTGGACGCGCTCAACGTGCTCCCGGACAAGTTCCGGGACGTCCAGCCGGGATACAGCACGATCCGCGGCACCATCGGGCCCCTGTTCGCCTGGACGAGCAGACGCTGGTCGATCTACGGCGGAGTGGGCCTCGCCATCCAGTACATCGGCCGCTTCGAGAAGACCTCGTCGCCGGACTGCAAGTTTTGGGCGAAGGGATCACCCGCGTACGAGATCCAATGCCCCTCGTCGGCCCGAACCATGTTCCCGCCCTCGCTGCTCATGGGCGCGAACGCGGTCTTCGGCGCTCGCTTCTATGTAACGCCGGGCTTCTTCCTGTCCCTGTCCACTTCCATGGCGATGTTCGTGTACCCCTTCGACCGCTCCATCGAGATGAATTTCCCGCTCACGTCCCTCGTCGGGGCCGGCACCCGTTTCTGAGGAGGTTGCCATGCAGAGAGGCTGGATTCTCATCGTCATCCTGGCACTCACGATGCTCCTGCCGCCCGAGACGGACGCGGGCGAAAAGATCAAGGAGCCTGCGACGGGCATCGAATTCGACGCCACCCTCGAGGGCGGCTACGCGCTGCTCGGGGTCGGCGTCCGCAAGAAGTTCGCCTTCAAGGTCTACGCGGCCGCCTTCTACGTGAAGGTTCCCGGTGCGGTGGGGCCCCTGAAGGCAGCGAAGAGTCCCTTCGGGCCGATCATCCGGGGCACCTTCCCCCGGAAGATGGTCATGCACTTTGTTCGCCCGGTCTCCGGCCAGAAGGCCAAGGAAGCCTTCCGAAAGAACCTGGATCGCGTCATGACCCCGGAGGAGAAGGCGAATTGCGTCGAGGACAGGCAGCGGTATCTGGGGGCCATGGGCGGGGACATCGAGAAGGGCCAACGCTACGTCATGGACTACGCTGACGGTCGGATCCGGGTCTACCTCGCCGGGAAACTCATCTACGAGACGAAGAACCGCACCATGATCCGCGGTATCTTCCGCATCTGGTTCGGCCCCAAACCCCTCAACGAGAAGCTCAAGCAGAACCTCGTGTCCAGACTGCATAACATCATTGATTGACACATCCAGCGCCACGCCATACCATCCGCCGAACGGAGGACGTATGCACCGTTTGGTGGCTATAGCTCTGCTGATGCTCCTCGTCGCGGCGCCTGCTGTAGCGGCGCCTGAAGACGGGACGGATTCGCTGAAGCCCGCGGCGCCGCCCGCCGCGCCGAAGCAGTTGAAGGCCGCCAGGAAGCGCAGCGCATTATCTATCCCGTTGGGCAGCTTTGCCTGGCTCGATCCCGCCGGGTCCTTCCGGTGGCGGCTCGAGGCATGGCGCGGCCTGGACATGGGTCTTCAGCCCCTGGCCAACCCCTTCGGTATCTACCGTCAGGTCTACGACAACGGCTCGACCTTGAACGCAGGAATGCGCGGGTCCTCCTGGCGGGAGACCTCCGACCTGCGGCTCCGCCTCGAGCCCTCGTTCCGTATGGGCGACCGGGCCGCGATCCATACCCGCATCGACGTCATGGACGTCGTCGCAGGCAGCGGGCTGGGAACTTCGATCCTCGAACAGGGCGGGGTAGGGGCGCCGTCCCTCGGTCCGTCCATGAGCGGCTCCGTCGGCTTCGTGGACACCATCGCGGTCCGAGGCCTCTGGCTCGACCTCGAGCTCTTCTCGTTCCTCGGTCTCCGTCTGGGCCGAATCCCCACCCAGTGGGGCCTGGGTATGCTGGAGAACCGCGGGGACTGCACCTGGTGTGACCAGGGCGACTACTTCGACACCCTGGGCTTCAGGGTGACTCCTCCGGGTCTGCCGACCTTTGAGTTCGATTTTGACTTCCCCCTCGAGGGCACGACCGGACGCTCGGCCATGGATTGGCCCTTCGCCCCCGACATGGACCAGGGTGAGGCCGACGATGTCTGGCAGATCCGGCTCAAGGCTTCGTCAGCGAAGGGGCCGGAGCCGGTGCCGGGGATCGGGTTCCAATGGGGTGGATACACCCGGTTCCGGTGGCAGGACTATTCCACGTCCGGCCAGGACCTCCAGAAGCCCTCCTGCGCACCGGATGTGCTCGGCGATCTTTCCTTCGAGTGCGTCGAACTCTTTTACAAGCGCGCCGTCTTCATCACCCCGGACGCTTGGATACAGGCGGGTTGGAAGGTGGGCCCGGGGATCCTCTACCTCGCCGCGGAGTTCGCCGGACATTACGGGAAATTCCGGGCCACCCAGGCCACGGACAAGACCGACACCTCGAAGAAATTCCTCGGGGGAGGTGGACTGGTCCGCCTCTGGTGGGAGTCGCCCACCAAGCGTTTTGCCTTTGAGAGCGGCGTCGCCAGCGGGGACGGGGACGCTGACGCCTTCGGTGTCTACGACGGCTACGTCTCCGCAGTGCCGGACCTGTCCCACGAGGACTGGAACACCGTGCGGCGCAACAACTTCGTGACCTCGTGGATGTTCAACCCCGCCTACCTCGTGGACTCGATCCTGTTCCGGCACGTCATCGGCGCGGTGACCAATGCCTGGTATCTGAAACCCAAGGCGGACGTGGCCCTCTGGCGGACCCGCGAAAGGGGCCTCGCTGCTGTAATCTCCGTGATGTACGCCGGCGCGGTGATGCCCCGGCAGACCCCCGGCGGCCACCCGGCTCTCGGTCTCGAGACCGAGCTGGGACTGCGCTTCCGCTGGGACCACGTCGAGGCCTCGTTCTCCGGAACCGGGCTGGTGCCCTTCTCCGGATTCGACCACGGAGACGGCCTCCCGGC
>CAZNWW010000394.1:0-4554 GCA_964576155.1 uncultured Myxococcales bacterium
CCAACATCTGGCTGAGCAAGGAGAACCCTCCCCCCTTGTTGGGGGAGGTGCCCGAAGGGCGGAGGGGGGAGGACCCCGTGCAGAGACAGAACCCCGTCTTTCACCCTCTCCGGCCCGGGTCGACCCGAGGTACGTCTACGGATTCGGACCTTCCCCACCCGACCGCTCATACAGCTCCATCCGGAACGCCTCGATCTTCTTCGCAAGGTCTTCGACGATCTTAGGGTGCTTCCTGGACACGTCCTTGCGCTCCCTCGGATCAGCGCTCAGATCGAAGAGCTCGAACCAGCGGGCGCCGTCGCGGCAGATCTTCTTGGCGACCGTGGGGCAGATCGTGTCCTTGCGGGTGTGGTGTATGAGCTTCCAGTCTCTCGTGCGCCAGGCCCTCGATACCCAGGACTCCGTGTAGACGGGGACGTCCGGGAGGGAAACCATCTCGGTGAGGGACGGCGCCAGGCTGCGCCCGGTCATGATCTCCGGTACGGGGTGTCCGAGGAGGGCGAGCACCGTCGGGGGCAGGTCAACGTGCTGGGCGATGTCCGTGCGTACCCCCGGCTTCACCGTGCCCGGCAGGGAGATGATGATCGGCACGTTGATCTCCTCGTCGTACCAGGTGAGGCCGTGGCTCTGGTGACAGGTCTTTGACGAGACCCGATCTCGACAAGCGTGGGCCCGGTCGAAGACCTCGCCGTGGTCCGCGGTGAGGATCACCATGGTGTTCCCCCGCAGACCGAGCCGGTCCAGCGCGTCGATGATCTTGCCCACGTGTCGGTCCGCCCAGGCCACTTCCGCCAGGTAGGTCACCGGCGCGGGCAGGTCTTTGATCCCCTTCAGCGTCTCTGAGACCTGCGCCAGGACCTCCTCGGGGGCCTTGTAGGGCTGATGCGGGGCCAGGAGGTTCAGCTCCAACAGGAAGGGTCGCTCTCGATGGGCCTCCATGAACCGAATGGAGACGTCTGTCAGGATCGTCGCGTCCTCCGGATCCCTGCCGCAGTCCTGGAGCCCGTCGAAGCCAGGGTCCACCCCCCACTTGTACGCGGGGAAGTAGAGGTGGTCATGGGTAGCACCCCAGGTCATGTACCCGTGGCCCCGCAGGAGCCGGGTGAGATAGGGAGGGCGCCGCTCGTAGAACAGGGGCCGCCGGTCCACCTTGTTCCAATAGGTCACCAGGAAGCCGAGCGCGCGGGGATGCGCGCCGAAGAGCATGGTGTTCATGGACAGCAGGGTGGTGTTCCCGTTGGAGAAGCCCAAGGGGAATGTAGCGCCGGAGGCCTCCAGGCGGTCGATGTTGGGGGAGATCGACGGCCCCTCCCAGCGCCGATTCTGGCCCACCACGTCTGAGCGCAGCGCATCCACCACGATGTAGATCACGTTCAGGGATTGCGCCCCGGTCGCGGGGACAGGGCACTCCAGCCGCGGGTTTGCCCAGGCGAGGAAGTCCCTCCCGGGCTCCCCCCCGGTGGTGAGGATCAAGGGTGCGTCCCCAACTCCCATGGGGAGGGTGGTGGTCTCGGGCCAGCTCTGGATCCTGTCCACGTGGCGGCCGGTGAGGGTGCGGCGCCAGAGCTCGTCCTCACCCCGATGGAGGGTCACCTCCATCGGGCGCTCTCCCCGCTTCTTATGGAGCGCAATCGCCTCGAAGACCAGCCGGCCTCCGGAGCAACCGCGCAGCGGGAAGGTCGCGGTGGTGCCTGCGGAGATGACCAGCGCGTCCCGCATGTCCCGAAGGGCCCGGGCCTTCTCCCGGGTCACAACCCGGCGTCGCCAGGGATGGCGACGCCCCGCAGAGTCTCCGTACCACATCTCCTGGACGCGTTTTTTTGATTGGGGCCCCCGGTACTGGTCGGGGAGGGCCGGCGTGAAGCCCGCCTCTGTGAGGTGATCCAGGACCCAGTGACGGGTCGTGAACGTGGGCGCCTCGTCGCCGGACGCGATGGAGGACCCGGCGAAGACCGTGCAGCAGAAGATCCAGAGGCACGAAACGATGAGCTTTGGGAGAAGGCGGATCAATGCGCTGCTGACTCCCTACTCGACCTTAAAGAGGACTGAACCCAGCAGCGTGTCACCGGGCCCCAAGACCTCCACGGCCCAGTCGCCCCGGCGGTGATCGTTGATGGATACATAGGCCCAGGTGCGCCAGCGGCTGGCCTTGGGGCCGACCTTCAAGTCGGGGAGACGGGATAGCTCCTTGCCGTCCTTCTTCCAGACCACGGTGACCTCGTGTTCGTCCTCTGTGGGGTTCTTGAAGACCATGAACGCGTAGATCTTGCCCACGGACGCGTCGAACACGGTCCCCGCGTCCACGGGCTCCCGCGCGTCCCGATCGATGGACGGGGCCACGGCCGCGCGGGTGAGGATGAGGGTCGGCTCCGGCGCGTCCTCGCCGTCCTCGGGGAGGGGCGCGGGGTGGAAGCCCAGGGTCTGCTCGCCGTCGGCCTCCGCGGGCTCGGCCACGATGTCCTCGGTCGGGGCCTCGACGACGTCGGTTTCCGGGTCGCCTCCTGCGCCCTTCGGGCTTGGTTCCCGGCCCGGATCGTCCTTGTCGGGCTCGGGCTCGACTGTGGGAGGGGCTTCAGCCCCGCCTTTCGGCCCTGAAGCCTTCGGTCCCACATCGGGCTCGGGATCGTCCTTGGTGCCCAGGCTCGCCTTGCGCTCCAACGCGTCGATGCGATCCTCGAAGCGCGCCAGGCGGGCCTCTACGGTGCGAAGTCGGGCTGCTTCGCCGCGATCCTTGTCTCCGATCCGGCTCGCCTCCGCATCGGCGAGTCTCCGCTCCACCGCCAGGTTCACCGCGCGGTGCAGGGCCTCGGGGTCCACCTGCGTGGCGCCCTCGACAGCGGGCGTTGCCGGCCCGGTGGTCTTGGTCTCTTTGTTGTCCTTGCAGCTCGTCGCCATGACGAGCACGAGGATCACGGTCAGCGCCGGCCAGGGGCCGCGGAGGGGGGTGCGCATGTTCCTTCTCCTAGTCGTTGAGGATCCGGCCCATGACGTGGCCGGTGTGGCTGTTGGTCCAGACCACCACGAAGGTCGTGGGATCGATGCCGCTGACGTCGGGGTCCAGCTGGTCCCCGGAGATCGACTGGTTCACGGGCAGCTCGTTGGTCTCAGGGACGCCGGACGAGTTGAAGATCCGGCGCGCGATGCCGGCGCCGTTCCCGTCCGCGTCGTCGCTCTCCCAGACGATAACGAGGCGGTCGCCCGGGAGACGAGTAATCCGGGGCACACGCTGGCCGAGGTAGTCGTTTTGATGGACCTGGATTTCCAGGCCCAGGCCAAACTCGTTGAGCAATCTCAAGAAGACCCCGCTGGAGTCGCCGGATTCCTGCGACGTGCTTTCCCATACGACTGCGAACCATCCGGCTTGGTCGCCCTCTTCCAGAGCAACCACTGCCGGGTTCTTCTGGCTGCCGAACGTCCACTCGTTGACCAGCTTATCTTCCAGAACCACCCCGCCCGATGCGTCCAGGGTGAGGGCAAGAACCGCGAAGCCATAGTCGTCCTTACCAAGAGAAGCCCAGACACCGGCGAGACCTCCATCGGGGAGAAAGTCCACGTCCGAGGTCCGCTGTGTGTTCGGCGTAAAGGTGTTCAACGTGAATTCGTCCCCGTCCGGCGTGCCGTCTGCCTCGAAGTAGCGGGCCTTCACGTCGAAGGAGTTGTTGTCGTCAGGGTCCGGGAGCTTGGTGACCCAGGTCACCAGGAAGCGGCCGTCCTCGTACATGGTCACCGAGGGATTGGATTGGTCCATGTCGATGACCTGGTTCACCCTGAACTCGCCTGAGACGGGGGTCCCGTCGGCTTCGAAGACCCGAGCCACGATGCCCTGGCCGGGATCCCCGGCGGTGTCCGTGGTGGCCCAGGCTACCACGAAGCGGCCGAAGCCGACCGTAGCTGCGTCCACCGCGGGCTCGCCCTGGTCGTCCTCGAGGATCTCGTTGACCAAGAGGGGATCCCCGGCGGGCGCGAGGTCCGCTCCGTAGATCCGCGCCATCACCGCGGTGCCGGAGCCGTCTGCGGTCTCGCTGGCTGAGCCCCAGACCACCACGAAGCCGCCGCCCTTGAGCCCGGCCACCCGAGGCTTTGGATCAAAGGACAGCGCGTCCGCTGCCAGGACATCCACCTGGAACTCCCCATTGGAGATGCAGTCCCCCGCGCCGACGCAGATCTGCCCCGGCGGGCAGGTGGAGATGGAGTAGGCCACCGCGCCCAGGGCATCACATTGGTAGACCACGGTCCCCTGGCAGCTCAGGGCCCCGGGTACGCAGAACTTACACTGGCCCTCGTGGCACATCGGGGTGTCACCGTCGCAGTCGTCGACCCCGTCGATTTCCCATTCGCCCTCGGACATGCAGATTCCCCGGATGGTAGGTGTGACGCAGGCGGTCTGCCCTTGGAGCACCGATTTGCAATCGCCGGTGATCAGACTCTCCATGACGCAGGTCGAAAACCCCGACGCACAGAATTGCTTCCCTTCGAAGGGATCCAACCGGCAGTAGGTGTTGAAGCAGTTGTTGGACTCTACGCAGGGCGAGCAGGCCCCGCAGACCTGCTCGT
>CAZNWW010000395.1:0-4515 GCA_964576155.1 uncultured Myxococcales bacterium
AGGAGGTCCGGGTCCCGCACCGCGAAGCCCAGGTGGAAGCGGTAGTCCTCCCACCACTCCAGCATGCGGAGGAACTTCTGCTCCCGGGACATGCCGGGATCGAAGGTGAAGCGAGCGCTCTTCACCTTCCCCTCGTCCATGTGGTCGATGAGGATATTAATGATCCGCTCCCGGTTCTCCTCCCGGACCCGGATGATCCGGGGATCCAGCCCCGAGGGCCAGCGATCCATCCAGGCCTCGACATCCGACTTCGTTGGCTTGTGGCGCTTCGCCTCACCCGTGAGCTGCCTGTAGAGGCGGATCATGTCCTCGAAGAAGTAGGGCTGCGCGCCGCCGGTGCCATGGGTAACTGCCAGCCAGATGGTCTTGATAGGATTGGAGATCGCCACCTCGCCCCGAAGGTTCAAGTCCTCGAACTCCCGCCCCGCGTTGTCGATGTAGTCCAGGATCCGAATAGCGGCGTAGTCCTGCCAGGTGAGGTTCTCGAAGAGGCTCCGTCCCGGATGCGCTGACTTGTAGAAGCTCACCGCGTGAGGGTTGGCTTCCAGCTCTCCCAGGACCCACTGCCGAACGCCGACCAGGGCCTCGGTCTCGTTGCGCGCGTTGCGCATGATCTCCTCGAGCTTCGGGTTCTCCTTGAGGAGCTGCTTGAGGAGCTTATGGGAGCGGACGTTGATCGCGATCTTGTCCAGCTCGTGATGGGCAGGCGGAGTCAGAACCATGCCGAGACCTCCTCGCGGGCGGGCCACACAGGCGCCGGTCAATGTTCCGGCGATCTCATCATACCCTGGACCGCCTGCTCAGCAAAAACGCCACGCCCCGTATTTGGCCCGGGCACCGATTTCCTGGTCGCAGGCTCCCGGCTCGGATTCCGGGTCGCTGGCTCCCCGGCTCGGTTGCTCGGATTCCGGGTCGCTGGCTCCCCGGCTCGGTTGCCCTGTATAGTCTCGTGGGGTGGGCCGAAGGGTGACGCCGCGCTGGGCGGAGGCGTGGCGGTCGATGGTGAGGTCGGGGGGCAAAGCGAAGCGGTCCTGGGCTGGGTGCCGCACTTTCCGTGCGGCGACCAGACCGGGATGTTCCCCGGCCCGCCAGAGGCCACCACGGCCCGCCCGTCGCAAGGAACCCTGAGGCCCACGCCCCTAGTAATAGCAACGTACGTGCTGGGTGTACCCGTTATCGTTGAAGGTACCCCAGACGTGATTGAACCAGGTGGCTCGGGGCTGGGTGTTGGTGCACATGTAGTACACCGAGAACTGGCTGCTGCCTGTCAGGGACGCGCAGAAACCCTGGGTGTCCGAGTACTTGGAATTCACGCTGCTCCACATCGGCCCGCAGCCGATGCCGTTGGGGAAGTAGAGGCCGTCGGCTTTCAAGTTGTCGCATTGCGTGTACGACCCGTTGGTGGTGGTGGATGAGCAGGTCACCGTCTTGCCGTCGATCGTCTGGGAGTTCTGGAAGCCGCCGGAATTCTCCGACTCACAGGTCGCCGAACATCCATCCCCCGACTGCTGGTTTCCGTCGTCACATTCCTCGGGGGGCTCGGTGATGTTGTTGCCGCAACAGTTGGGGATGACGCCGAAGACACAGCCGGTGTCGGGGTCGCAGGAGTCGTTGGTGCAGATATCGGCGTCATTGCACACGATCGGTGTTCCCGAGCAGGTCGAGTTCGAGCAGACGTCGCTGTCCGTGCAGGCGTCGCCGTCGTTGCAGCCGACGGCGTTGGCCGGGTACTCACAGCCGACATCGGGGTCGCAGGAGTCGTCGGTGCAGATGTTCGCGTCATTGCAGACGATGGCGTCGCCGGCCTCGCATTGACCGTCCACACAGAGGTCGTCTTCCGTGCACAGGTCGCCGTTGTCACAAGGATCCGAGTTGTCTTCGTGCTGGCATCCATCCACGAAGTCGCATGAGTCGTCGGTGCACGGATTGGCGTCGTCGCAGGCTTCGAACGCGGTGGGCAGGCATTGACCGTTCACGCAGTGGTCGCCGACGGTGCAGAAGATGCCGTCATCGCAGCTGCCCTGGATGGGCACGAACTGGCATCCCACGTTGCCGTCGCACGAGTCCTCGGTGCAGGAGTTGGAGTCGTCACACAGCAAGATCGCTGCGCCGATGCACGCACCCAGGTGGCAGTTGTCGCCGAGGGTGCAGACGTCTTCGTCATCACAGGGCGCTGTGTTGAGGACGTGTACGCATCCTTGAACCGGGTCGCAGTAGTCCGTGGTGCAGACGTCATCGTCGTCGCAGTCCTGGGGCTCGGTCCCCACGCATTGGCCTGCGCCACAGGTATCCGTCAAGGTGCATTCGTTACCGTCGTCGCACGGGGCGGCGGTCAACGGGGCGTACTGGCAGCCCTCGGATCCGCAGGCGTCTTCCGTACACGGGTTGCCGTCATCACAGACCAGCCCTGGCCCGGACGCGCACTGCCCGTCCTGGCAGCTGTCATTCACCGTGCATGGATCCCCGTCAGAGCATGGACCGCTCAGATTCTCATGGGTGCAGCCTCCCTGGGGGAGACAGATGTCCAGGGTGCAGGGATTGTCATCGTCACAGCCCAGGGCTCCTTCTCCCAGGCAGAGCCCGTTGAGGCAGTGATCGCTCACCGTGCACTCGTTGAGGTCGTCGCATTCGCCGTCATGGTTGGCGTACAGGCACCCCTCCTGGGGGTCGCAGGAGTCGTCGGTACACGGGTTGCTGTCGTCGCAGGAGACCGAGGCCCCGGATTGGCAGCTCCCGAACGCGCAGCCGTCCCCGACGGTGCACACGTCTTCATCGTCGCACGGGGCGGTGTTGTTGATGTGGTCGCACCCTACCATGGGATTGCAGAAATCCGTTGTGCAGGGGTTCCCGTCATCGCAGTCCTTGGAGCCGACACCCAGACACGTTCCTCCTGAACAGGAGTCGTTGGTGCTGCAGGGATCAAAATCGTCGCAGGGCAGGCTGTTGTTGCTGTGGGTACAGCCGACCAGGGGCAGGCAGTTGTCGGTGGTGCACGGGTTGGCGTCATCGCAGTTGACCGGGGTGCCCGGCTGGCACAGGCCGTCCGAACAGCTGTCGGCCATGGTGCATTGATCCCCGTCGTTGCAAGGTGCGACGTTCGCAACGTTGACGCAGCCCTCGGACGGGTCGCAGTAGTCATCGGTGCACACGTTGTTGTCGTTGCAATTGAGGAACCCGCCGGCGGTGCACTGGCCGTCCACGCATTGGTCAGACGTCGTACAGGGGTTGCCGTCGTCGCAGGCATCCGGGACCGGGGTGTGGCCGCAGCCGCTGAAAGGACTGCATGTATCCTGGGTGCACGGATTGCCATCGCTGCAGTCCAGCGGGAACGCCCCGGTGCAGACGCCATCGGCGCACACGTCTCCGAGGGTGCACGCGTCGGCGTCGCTGCACGAACCGCCTTCGTTGCCGGGGAGCGTCTCGCATTGGCCGCTGTCCGGATTGCATACGCTGGTCAGACAGACACCGTCCGGCCCTCCGGGCACCGGGCAGGTCACGATGGTGCCCGGGGCCACCACACATTGGTAGGGCAGGGCTGCGGTATCACATATGAGGGTCCCATTGCACGGGTTGCCGTCGTCCAGCGCCTCGCAATCCGCCTGGGTCTGGCAGTCACAGCTGACCGCGGTGCCGACGCAAGCGCCGCCCTTGCACGTGTCCGCCACGGTGCAGGGGTCGTTGTCGTCACAGGCCTGAGAGTTGTCCACGAACTGGCATCCCTGGGCACCGTCGCAGAGATCGTCGGTGCATGGATTTCCATCGTCACATTCCACTACGGTCCCGACGCATTGACCGGCCTGGCAGTGATCGGTCACGGTGCAGGGATCCTGATCGTCGCAGTTGGTGCCCTCCAACGCGATGTGGCCGCACCCGTCCGCGCCGTTGCACGTATCCTGGGTGCACGGGTTGTCATCGTCGCAGGTGGCTTCGTCCACGTTGCCGTCGCAGTCGTTGTCCACACCGTCGCAGACGTCCTGAGCAGGTACCGGGGCTGAGCAATCGGCTAAACCCCCTTCCGCGCAGGCTCGAGTTCCGTCGCAGGTCCCCCACTCGTTGGATTGGTCGCAAGGGGTTGTCAGCCCGAGGGCGATTGCGGTCTGGCTGCAGGGGCACACGCCGTCATTGTGGACGCATTGCTTCACGTCCGCGCCTTCTTCGGTCACGGAATCCAGGCAGGCAAATCCGCCGGGGCAATCTTCGTGTCCCTCACAGGCCGCGCCGCAGAATGAGCCCTCGTCAGGGTAGTGGACGCAGACATCTTCCGTGCCCTCCCCCGTGCAATCGTTGCCGGTAGCGCAGGGCCGGCAGAGCTGGGCGAAGCGGGAGACGCAGGCGAAGACCACGTCAGGTTCAAATGCAGCCAGTTGCGCACAGTCCCAGCCGGCCGGACAGTCCTCGACGCATTGGGTGGTGCAGACCGAATCGCCCAGATGCTCCAGGCAGATCCCCGATTGACAGTCCGAGGCCTCCTGGCAGGGATCCAGGAAACACCCCTCTCCGGGAACACATTGCTCT
>CAZNWW010000396.1:0-4507 GCA_964576155.1 uncultured Myxococcales bacterium
CGGATGATCGACAAGGTCTGCTCGACCACCTGCTTCTTGATGAACTCGAGCTCCGAGTCCTGCATGCGGAACATGTAGGTCCCGTCGGGGCCTTCGATGCGCTCGAACCGGTTGTCCAGCTTCTCGTTGATGTAATTGCTGGTGAGGTACGGGAGGAGGTCCCCGTCGGTCGTCGTCACCGTGAGGGTGTCGAACGCGGTGACCTCCATCTTGAGCCGCAGCTTGAGCGCAGCGATCTCCTCGGGTGTCGGGTCTTCGTCCGGCTCGAGGTTGTTGACCTTCTGGGCGATGTGCTCCTCCAGACGGAGCATCATGTCACGGACGTACTCCGTGACCGCCTTCTTGTAGTCGACACCATACCGGAGCTCGAGGCCTCCTTTGAGGTCCAATCCGTAGTTGAGCTCCTTCGCAAAGGGGTACCAGCCGGGCATGCTCTTGACGCCCACGAACGTGGGCATGACGTAGAGTATGCAGAAGACCACCAGCAACCCGATAACGATCAGCCGCCAAGCTCGCTTCTTCTCCATCTTCGTGCCTCGGTGCTATTCTTTCTTGGCCGCGTTCGGATCGGTCTGAAGACCGGCGACGTGGCTCTTCTGTACTTTGACTTTGACGCCTTCGGCTACCTCGACGATCACCGTGTTATCGGTGAGCCCCGCTATGGTACCCAGCAGACCGCCGGAGGTGACCACGCGGTCACCCCTTTTCAGGGACTCTATGAGCTTCTGCTGTGTCTCTCGCTGCTTCTTCTGCGGTCGGATCAGCATGAAGTACATCAGGGCGAAGAGCAGGACCATCCAGATGATCATGCCTGTCGAGCCGCCGCCGGCGCAGGGATCGACCGCCTGGCTGCCGCCTTCGGCAGCACCTTCGGCGGCGCCCTCAGGCGCTGGAGACGAGCCGCCGCCCAGGTTTTCCTGGGCCACGATGAACATTCGGAGCATGAAATCCACGGTCCCCTCCAGCCGTCCGAGACGCGAGTCGCAGCTTTCTACCAGAACCGTCCTGGAGGGTCAACCGATTTTAATGGTGTCGAAGAGGTCCAGAATCCCACCGGGAGTCGTCGCCATGAAGTCCGGCGGATGGTCGGCGAACGCAGCGGAACCCTGGAAACCCCACGTCACCCCGATGGTGCGGACCCCGGCCGCCCGACCTACCCGCACGTCCACGGACATGTCCCCTACCATGAGGGCCTTCGACGGGGTGGAGCCCATGGCCTCGATCATGCGCAGGAGCCCTTGCGGGTTTGGCTTCCCGGGCCAGTCGTCGGCGATGCCGTGGACGAAGTCGAAGGTGCCGGCCGGGAAGAGCCCTTCGGCTACCTCCACCGTGGCCTCGTGCCCCTTGTTGGACAGAACCCCGACCGCGGCCTCGCGAGCGCGCAGAGCAGAAAGTAGCGCAGGCACGCCGTCAAAGACGCGGGTGTTGGCGCGCCAGACCTCGGCGTAGCGGGCGCGGGTGGCGTCGACCACGGACACGATCTCGTCCATATCGTCGACGCCCGTGGCCCAGGTGTAGAGCGGCCGCATGCCGCGGCCCATGTGATCGACGATATCTGCCGGGCCGCGCTTCGGATAGCCGAACTGTGCCAGGGTGTCAGTGACCGCAATCACGATGGCGTCGAGGGAGTCAGCGAGGGTGCCGTCGAAGTCAAAGACGACGCAGGGGCGGGGGTTGGGCATGGAGTACCTCCCGGGGGTCGGAGTTGGTTTGTAGCATCGGGGTGCGAGAACGGCAAGGATGCTGTGGGAGGCCCGTTCACGGGCCGATTCGGGGTGTGGACGCCCCTCCCACAGTTCTGGTATCCTAGCGCAGGTTTCACAGCCTGATCTTGCGAGGCGACAGCATGAAGCGACTGCTCCCCATCCTCTCTTCCCTCTTCTTCCTCACCCTCGTCGCCTGCTCCTCCGGCGGCGACGGCGGCAACCCCGCCGCCGATGTGCCGGGCGTCGACACGCCGGCGGCGTGGGAGATCGCCGGCAACCCGGACACCGCCGCCGATCAGGGCGGCCCCGGCGAGGACACCGGGGGCGAGCAGACTGAGATCCCGCCGGGCTACCTTCAGTTCTGCATCACCGATGTGGACTGTTCCGACTGGGGCCTGAGCTGCTTCTCCCTCGGCCCGGCGGACCCCACGCCGATCTGCTCCATGGGCTGCGGATCTACAGCGGAATGCCCGGACTACATGATCTGCAAGGCCAAGGGCGACGACAAGATCTGTCAACTCGCAGGATACTGCGATGCCTGCGAGGCCCAGAATGACTGCGGCGGGCTGATCTGCATGGAGGATGAGACCGGTGGCTCGTTCTGCGCCAACAAATGCACCCTCGATGACCAGAACACCTGCCCGCCGGGACATTACTGCAAGAAGTCCGGGGCGGGCATCGAGGACTACTACTGCTTCCCCCTGTTCGGCACCTGCCGGGGGGATGGCTCCCACTGTACGCCATGCCAGGGGGACGTGGACTGCCAGAAGGGTCTCATCTGCCACACCAACGACACCACCGCGGAGTCTTACTGTGCGACGATATGTCAGACGGATCAGGAGTGTGCGAAAGGCTTCGGGTGCTACGAGATGCTCGGAGAGGAGTTCCAGCTCTGCACCCTCGAGATCGAAGGGGAGCAGGTGGAGACCTGCTACCAGGGCAACAAGGAGTTCTGTGATCCCTGCATGGCGGATTACGAATGCGAGACCGGGGTCTGCTACCAATACGCGGTGGAGAACAAGTTCCACTGCGCCTTCGAATGCGATCTCGACGAGTGGCCCGGGAATCTCGATGGTTGCCCTCCGGGCCTCTTCTGTGTGCCCAACCACGGACCCAGCGTCGGCGCAGAGGTTTGCGTGCCTCCGGGCGCCTGGGGATGCCAGGGCTTCCTGAATTGTCTCGGCGTGGAATGCCCCAAGGGCGAGAACTGCAGCGAGGGCTTCTGCGAACCCAAGTAGGAGACCATCTTACGCAATATAATGTTTGACTTCTGCATTTTCATGCGACACGCTCCGTGCCCATGAAGAAGCGCACCTCCAAGAACGAACGTCGACACCTCATCCTGGAGCTTCTGCAGCGGGACGTCATCGCCAGCCAACGGGATCTCCGGGTCCAGCTCCAGCACCGCGGCGTGGATGTGAACCAGGCCACCCTGTCAAGAGATCTGCGGGACATGGGGATCCTCAAGGTGCCTCAGTCCGGAGGCGGATCTCGATACATGGCCAACCCCAAGCCCGAGCGCGCCCCGATGCGTCACGAACAGACTCTCCGCCAGACGATAATCCATCTGGGGCGGTCCCAGAATATGGTGGTCCTCCACACGGCACCGGGAAACGCACCGGTGGCCGCGCTGGCTCTGGACAACCTGTCCCCACCGGGGATCATTGGTACCATCGCTGGGGATGACACGATCCTGGTGATCCTGGACGCGATGGGTGACATGGACCAGACCGAGAGCAACCTGCGCGCCCTCGTCGCCCTCGATGGAACCCAAGGAGTAGCCAAGTGAAGAAGAAGATCATCGTCGCCTATTCGGGCGGCCTGGACACGTCGGTGATGCTCCAGTGGCTCAAGGAGAACTACGACGCAGAGTGCATCGCCTACACCGCGGACGTGGGCCAGGCCGAGGAGCTGGACGGACTCGAGGAGAAGGCCCTCGCAACGGGCGCCAGCAAGATCTACATCGACGACCTCCGCGAGGAGTTCGTGAAGGACTATGTCTTCCCGGCGATCCGCGCCAACGCAATCTACGAGAACGACTATCTCCTGGGGACCTCCCTGGCCCGCCCGGTGATCTCCAAGCACCTCGTGCAGGTGGCGAAGAAGGAGGGCGCGTGGGGGATCGCCCACGGGTCTACCGGCAAGGGCAACGACCAGGTCCGCTTCGAACTCGGCGCCTATTCGCTCATGCCCGAGATCCGCATCGTTGCGCCGTGGCGGGAGTGGGAGTTCAAGAGCCGGGCCGATTTGATCACGTATGCTGACAAACATGAGATCCCTGTAGGTTCGACCCGCGAGAAGCCCTACAGCATGGATCGCAACCTCATGCACATCTCCTACGAAGGCGGGATCCTCGAGAACCCCTGGAACGCCCCCGAAAAGGACATGTTCCTCACGACCACCTGCCCCCTGGATGCCCCGGATGAGCCCGAGGAGTTGGAGATCGGCTTCGAGGACGGGACCCCGTTCTCGGTAAACGGCGAGGCCTTGAGCCCCGCGACCCTCCTGACCAAGCTCAACGAGATGGGCGCCCGGCACGGCGTCGGGCGGGCGGACATCGTGGAGAACCGCTTCGTGGGCATCAAGAGCCGAGGTGTCTACGAGACCCCCGGCGGGACGATCCTCCACATAGCGCATCGGGGTATCGAGAGTATCACCCTTGATCGCGAGGTGATGCGGATTCGCGACATGCTCCTGCCCCGGTTCACGGAGTACATTTACAACGGCTTCTGGTTCTCTCCGGAGATGGAGCTCCTCCTCAAGTTCATGGACATGGTCCAGGAGGGGGTCACGGGTACGAC
>CAZNWW010000397.1:0-653 GCA_964576155.1 uncultured Myxococcales bacterium
CCCTGCGGGCGCTTCCGCGGTGTGCGTCGGCTGGTGTTCAACGCTGCGGTCTACGATTACTCCATCATGCGGGAGCGTATCGCGTACGAGGTGATCCGGAACGCGGGTCTGGAGGGGCCCAGGGCCAGCCACGCGACCCTGCAGATCAACGACGAAGACCCCAGCGTCTACGTCATGGTAGAGGCCCCTGACAAGGAGTTCATCCAGGAGCGCTGGGCCAAGGACGAGGGGAACCTCTACAAGGAGATCTGGCCCGTCTACGACGAGGCCTGGAACTATGAACACGCGCTCAAGACCAACGAGACCCACGAGGACGTGTCCGGGATGATGGACTTCGCGGCTGCGGTCCTCGGCTCGACGGAGGAGAGCTTCGTGGATGACGTGTCTCCGTACATGGATACCAGCAACCTGGCCTGGTACGTGGCCGTGGCTCGTGGGATCGCAGATGACGACGGGATCATGCGGTTCTGGTGCGTCGGCGAGAACAACGCCGTGTGCATCAACCATAACTACTACTGGTACGACAACCCGGCAGGCCTCTTCGAGCTCATTCCATGGGACATGGAGACGACCTTCTACGACAAGAAAGACGCCGAGGTCATGGGGCCGGATTGGTGGGTGCTCCCTGAGTCTTGCGACCCGATCCCCTACTA
>CAZNWW010000397.1:663-4504 GCA_964576155.1 uncultured Myxococcales bacterium
CCGTGCGATCCCATAATCGGCCGTGTTGTCCGCTCTCACCCCTACGCATACCTCGACGGTCTGGCCGATGTGGCCACGGCCATGGAGGTCTCCTTGGTCAACCTGCCTGTCTACCGAGCCAGGATCTCCGACGCGGTGAACGCGGATCCCCGCCTCTGGCACGACATCGCCGATTGGGAGGAGAACGCTGATTGGCTTGGGGTTGTGATTGAGCACCAGATCTCTGTAATCGAAGAGGTTCTCGCGTCCCGTTGAATGGGACGCTAGGGGTTGGGCGCTACTGCCCGCAGGAGCAGTTCACGAAGCCGTCGGGCTCGACGCCCTCATCAGCACAGGAGCAGTCGTCGGAGGGATCCGCAGCCGTCTCCATGTCTTCCGTGGGGGTGAGATCCGGGACCTGGGTGCCGCATTTCGCAGCCCAGCGGCCGAGGAACGCGCCCTTGCCGCCCTCGGGGGCGACGCTGTAACGGCCCCTGAGGACACCGCCGATTGCCTTTGCCTTGTCGTGCCAGGTGGCCTTGAAGACGCCGCCGTTCTTATCCAGGGCCTCGGGGAGCGGTGTATAGGTGCCCTTGAGGACGCCCTTGAAAGCTCCGTTTGCGCTCAGGTAGGCCCCGAAGAGGACCCGGGTGCCGTCTGCGCGTTTGCCCCAGAGACCTGCCAGCTTGCCCATGGGGGCGCCGTCGTGGGCGATCCACTTGCCGGCGAAGATCCCGCCTTTGGGGTTCAGGCGCTTCCAGTAACCGTGAGCGAGGCCGGCCTCGCACAAGGGCTTGATCGTGGTCCCCATGAGTACGATCTTGTTGCCCAGCTCGTCCACGGTGGTGACCTCTGAGACCGCGGGGATGGCGGGTACGGGGATCACTCGTTTGTAGAGCCCGGGGAAGTTGATCACAATCCGGGGGTTATCTGCCCCGGGCTTCGCCACCACGGTGAGGAGCAGGCCGTCGTGGTGGGGCATGGTGTGGGAGAAGATCATGACGCATTGGTGTCCCGCGCAGGGTGCGTAGTAGTCGTGCTTCTCATAGCGCAGGGCGCGGCGCACGAAGACCTTGGCACCCAGGCCGTAGACGAAGCCGCTCCAGGTGGTGGCCTCCTCGAGGTCCCAATCGATCGGGAACTGGCCCCAGGAGACCAGGAGCCGGGCCGCCTTCACGTCGCCTGTCAGCTCCGGGTCCTTCTCCAGGATCTCGTTCAGGGCGGCGTCCTCCGCTTCGTCGTCCGCTGGGAACTCCTCCATCTCGTCCATTTCGTCGGCCTCGGGCTCCATGAAGAAGTCCTCGACCGCCTCGGCGGAGTCTTCGTCGAAGCCGCCGTCGTTGGCCTCGAGAGCGAACACGCCGTAGGCCACCTCGTCTTCACCCGTGTCGGGGGTCACGGCTTCACCCGGACCGAGGTCGCAGCCGATCAGCCCCATCAACATCGCCAGGATACCCAGCAGTCTCATCGTCGTCTTCATCTCACACCCCCCTGGGTTTCGAGTTGTCACAGCCGACCACATCGGCCGACCTTCACAAGAGGCAAACCCCACCCGTTGCCAAAGGTCGCGTTTTTTTTTTCTTGGCCTTGTCGGCCTGTACGATGCAAGGGTAAGGGAAAGAGAGGTTCGCTTTGCGGTTGATGACCTGGATCCTGCTGTTCTGTTTCCTCGCCGCCCCTGCGGTGGTGCGAGGTGACGGAGCGGTGTCCGTCGGCGTCACCGTCCGCGGCGTGCTGGAGATGGACCACGTCAACCCCGAGCTCCTCTGGGATCCCCTGCTGAAGAAGTGGAACTTCGACGAGTACGGGCAGCCGGTCCTCGACGACCAATATCCGGTGCTCTGGGCCTGGGTGCATGGTTGGTGGGCGCCCTGGGATTGGATGACCCTCCACGGGACCCTGGATCCAGGGGTGGTCCAGTATCGCTCCGCATCGAAGACTCAGGAGACCGCGCTCTTCGGCGAGATCCCGATCAAGGAGTACCGCCACGAGTGGACCATCGACGGGATGCACCCGATGGACTCCCTGGAGGCCAACGGAATGGTGCGGGAAGCGGCCGTCCACCTCGACGTGGGCCCTGGCGGGTTCCTGGAGATCTCGGGGGGTAAGGAGCGGGTCCGCATCGGTGACGGCTGGATATATGACGACTGGGGCTTCTCGACGATGATCCGAGCCCATTTATCGCGGGTGGGCGCTCCTCCGTTGAGCCCCTGGGTTGGTGTAGTGTTCCCTTACCGCAACTGGAATGACCTGGAGTCCATCGGCCACCGGCTCATGACCCTGACTGCAGGTCTGGAGTGGCGCCCGACACCCTTCGACGGCCTCACCCTCGAGGTAGCGTGGCTCAGGGACCGGGCCCAACAGCTCGGCGCGCTCCTGGCCAACGTTCTCGTAGCGGACCATATGGCAGCGGGACACAACCTCGTAGCGATGGAGCTCTATGGTATCGAGCCACGTATCGAGTCGGATCTCCTGTGGATACGGTTATCCGGTGAGGTCATGCTCCGGAGAATCCTCCTCTCGGGTACCGTGCTCTACCAGCACGGAAGCGCCTTCCATAATCCGATGGACCCGGCGCAAGCAAATCGGCGCATCGAGATGCCTGCGTTCGCCGGGGGACTGGACGCAACCCTTGCCCTGGACGGGGGACATTGGATCATCGGAGCGTTCCTCGTCGCGGTCCAGGGCATCGAGGGAAAGATCGATCTGAAGGGCACCTCGCTGACCCTGCCGCTCTTCGTGAGCCTGGTGCCCTATCTCCCGCACACGGCGTTGCTCTTCTCGGGCGGTCTCGACGCAGCCTTGGCTTCGCGTCAGGCCACCCTCCTGGGGCTGGACGGCCGCGGGATCGTTGCGACGGGGGCCACCCTCGTCTGGCGCCCCACCGAACTGGTTGATGTGAATCTTGTGACCGCACCAGCATGGTCCGTAGGCCGATCGCCCTGGACCGCTCACCGCTTCGCCGGGGTGGAGGTGGACCTGCGCGCTACCATGAATCTGGGCGCGGGGTTCTCCTTGGAGATCGAGAACGATATCCTTGCAGGGGGGAGGTACTATAAGGGGCATCCGTCGGTGTGGCGGCTCCTGGCGGGCTTCTCCTGGAGTTATGAGTAGGACCATGATGATGCGTCTCATACTGATCCTGATCCTCTTCGCGGGCGCCGGGTACGCGTACGGCGGACCGCCCCCGGTTCCTCTGGATCCCGGCGTAGAGGAGGCCCTTGCGGATCCCGAGTGGGTGGAGTTCCTGGAGAACCTGGAGATGCTCGATGAATACGGGGATCTCATGGATGTCGAGAGCCCGGAGCCGAAAACCGCGAAACCTGCTGACCAGCGCGGTGTTAATACCAGGGGCGATGGTGGTGACAGCAACAAGGAATGACACGGCGCTCTTTCTGGCTGCGAGCCGGGGGGACCAGGGAGCCTTTGAGATGTTGTACCGGAAGTACTACCCCGAGATGACCCGATACTTCTGGTACAAGCTGCGCTCCCAACCACGGGCAGAGGAGCTGGCCCAAGACACCTTCATGAAGCTCTACCGATACCGGGAGGGCTATGAGCCGTCCGCCCGGTTCCGCACCTGGCTGTATCGCATCGCCAAGGGTCTCCTCCTGAACGAGGTACGGGCCCGGAGCCGGGACCGCTCGGTCCTGGTGGAGAAGGAGGCCTCGACGGTGACCGACATGGAGAAGGTCACTGCGCGGCGCCAGGAGGTTCGGCAGGTGATGGAGCGGATCGAACACCTCCCGAACCGTCAACGGGAGGCCATCATCCTGGTGCGCTTCCAGGGGCTGAGCTACCAGGAGGCCAGTCAGGCCATGGACGTGAGCGAGCGCGCCCTCAAGTCACTCTTGAATCGGGG
>CAZNWW010000398.1:0-4496 GCA_964576155.1 uncultured Myxococcales bacterium
GACACCACCGTTCAGTATGACTGGAGCGACACCTTGGCCGGGGAGGATACAGACCCCGGCGACGACGCGTGGAGCCCCGGCTGGGACACGATCTGGCCCGACTGGAAGGAGCGGACCGACGAGTACGGCCGGTACCAGATCATCATCCTCGACGACACCACCTCGCCCTTGCAGATGCTGGTGGGTGAGCATCGGGGCATCACGGCCAAGGTCCTGGACTACAAGCTCCAGAAGCCCGCGGCCTTCTATCCGGTGTTCTATGAGGTTGTGTTCTCGGAGCCCGACTGCAGCGTGGGCTCCTGCGGGATATTTCTGGTCAAGGAAGGGATGACCAACGAGGACGGCATCGTCTCGGTCACCTTCGAGGCCGGCGAGATCCCCAACGTCCTCTACGACATCGAGCTGGGCGGCAAGGACGCGCTGGGCGACGCATGGCAGATCAACGTCAACCCGGTACCCAAGGGCACCGTGCGGGTCAACCTCGCCTACGAGGGGCCCGTGCCGATCCACGCGATCAACGTGCGCCTCATGCACGGCTCGTTCTCCTGCCAGCAGTTCAACCCGGTCTATCCGTGGATCGATGAGTTGGACGGCCAGAAGACCGTCCCCGGGATCGGCTCTTCGGTGACCTGGGAGGGCCTGGGCCTCGGGGAGACCTACCTGGTCTTTGCCACGGCCATGGGGCCCTCTGAGCACCTCACGGCGAAGGGCTGCGTCGATGCTATCCACCTGATCCCCGCGCTGGACGGGATCACCGACGTCACCCTCGATCTCAACGTCGTGACCCTGAACCCCGCTGGGACCTACGACGCGACGAGCACCTTCGACTTCACCGGCGCTATCCCGGGCCAGGTCGGGGACATCATCAACCTGGTGGTGGACCTCTTCTACAACCCCGGCGCCTTCATCCTCGACATGGTCAAGCTGCTGGTGTCCCAGTACATCGGCTCCTGGGTCACCGACCTCGCGTTCAGCCTCTTCGAGGACGCGCTGGGAGATCTGATCACCGACTGGCTGTTGAACAACTCCCCGGGGTTCATCCAGGATTTCTTTGTGATAGGGCAGGATCTCGTTCAGATTGTGAAATCTCTGACGCTCACATCGGAGCTCAAGATCTCCAAGCTGTCCAGCGACTACTACGTCCAGGGGATCCAGTCCTGGCAGGGCGTCATCCTGTACTGGAAGCTGGGCTGTCCCAAGGAGGACGAACCCGGCTACGATCCGGAGTGCGGCGCGATCCCCTTCAGCCTCACGGACCTCGAGGAATCCGACGTCCCCATGGACCTGATCACCGGCCAGTTCACCGGGATGATCGCCAACTTCGACAACCTGATCATCGACACGCACTACATCTACCTGAACTACGGGAAGCTGATCCTCTTCGTGATCAACGAGGTCCTCCTGCCCGCGGTGTCCGGATTCAACAGCATTGAGGACTTGATCTACTCCCTCATCGACTGCGAGGGCATCGCGAACGGCTTCGGCAGCCTCCTGAGCGCGATCGGCATCGACGAGGACGACGTGGAGGGCTTCTGTCTCGCCGCGGTGGGCCTGATCGTGAGCCCCATCGAGGAGGTGATCGGCAGCCTCAAGATGGACTCCCAGCTCCGCATCCACGGCAAGTGCACCCTCCTGGACGACGACGACGACCTCTACGTGGATTTCCTGATCAACGGCCTATGGTGGGGCCACGTGGAGATCCAGAGCCAGGAAGGGGCCGAGTTCGAGGGCTTCTGGAACGCGATAAAACAGGACTATCTCGGCAACTGATACCGCTTCCCTTCGGGGCATCTTTCCGGTACAAATAGCGCCATGCATGGTTCGAACATACGTCGCACCCCCGCGTGGATTATCGTAGTAATTCTGGTGGCGGCCGCCTGCGGCCCGGTGAGCCGGGTGGAGCCTGCGGTGGGCGATCGGCCTGCGATGGTGGACCGGATCACAGGTTCCTGGAAGGAGGCCGATATCCTCGACAAGGCCCGGACCCTGGCTGCCTCCTTCGTGCGCGCGTGGCGGGACGGCGAGCACCAGGCGGCCTGGGCGGTCCTGTCTCCGGCCTGGCGCGAGAAGTACACGGCCATCGCTGGGAATCGGGATCCCCTTGCCCTCTTCGCCAAAGGGCTCCTGCCCCGGGCCGAGGGGGCGGTTCCCTGGGATCCGGTGGTGACCATCTTCGGGGAGCGCTTGATGTACCTGAGCCTCCCGACCAAGGAGATGGGGGTCAAGGAGATCCCCGGGGTGCTCCTGGTCTACGCAGTGCAGGACGATGGGACCTGGACCGCGTTCCGGATGGTGACCATCGCCGAGGCCGGCTACATCGAGCCGGTCGGAGTGTTGGAGTAGAGAGGGGGGAGACGGAAACCTCATGGCCCGACTGATCATCTCTGCACCGGATGCATCGCGCCGAGAGGTTGAACTCGGCGAGAACATGGGCCTCGGCCGCCACCCCGCCCAGGACATCCAGCTTCTCGATCGCCTCGTGTCCAAATCCCACGCCCGCATCGAGCAACGAGACGGAGCCTTCGTCCTGGTGGACCTGGGCAGCCGGAACGGAACCTTTTTGAACGGCCAGCTCGTCACGGAATCCCAGACCCTGGAGCAGGGCGATGTAATCATGCTCGGGGCAACCCGGCTTACCTACGAGGTCCCCGCCGACTCCGGGGACGAGACACGCCACGTGGAGCTCTCCGATCAGGCGGTCACGTCCGCGGTGCGTTCGACCCTCGACTCCACCTCGGCGATGGAGTTCGCGGCCGCGGACGACATCGAGGACGTGGGCATCCTGCGTCGTGACTACGAGAAGCTCCGGATGGCCCACATCATCGGGCGGGAGCTGGCCCTGGAGCTGGATCTCGACGTCCTCCTGGATCGCACCCTGGAGCTTACCTTCGAGTTCTTCCCCGGGGTGGGTCGCGGCATCGTCCTCCTCCTCGACGAGAAGACCGACCAGCTGGAGATCCGCAAGGTCAAGACCCGGAAGAAGTCCCGCAATGAAGAGAAGGTCTTGATCTCCAATACCATCGTTCAGGAGGTCCTCCGGGACCGGAAGGCGGTGCTCTCCAGCGACGCGCTCATGGACTCCCGCTTCGACCAGGCCAAGTCGATCATCCTCCAGGGCATCCGCTCCACGATGACCGTGCCCATGATGGGCTACGACGGCCGCGTGGTCGGGATCCTCCACCTGGACTCTTCCGAGACCGCCGGGGTCTTCGGGGACCGGGACCTCAGCGTGGTCCAGAGCTTCGCCACCCAGGTGGCCATGTCCATCGAGAACGTCTTCCTGACCCGCCAGATCGAGGCCGAGGCCGAGTCCCGGAACCCCTTGCAGCGGTTCCTGTCCCCGAACCTGGGGGACAAGGTGCTATCCGGGGGCATGGTCATCGAGTAGGGCGGCGTGATGAAGCAGGTCTCGATCCTTTTCTCGGACATCCGCAAGTTCACGCCCCTCTCCGAGCGCCACGAGGCCCAGGAGATCGTTCGTCTCCTCAATGTCTACTTCGAGGCCATGGTGGAGATAATCTTCCAGCATCAGGGCACTCTGGACAAGTTCGTGGGGGACGAGATCATGGCCCTCTGGGGCGCGCCGATCTCGACCCCGGAGGACGCGGTGATGGCGGTGGGCGCCGCGGTGCGGATGCAGCAACATCTCAAGGTCCTCAACCAGCGCTTCTCCGAGGAGTTCGGCGACGTGTTGGACGTGGGGATCGGCATCGACACCGGGCGGGTGGTCGCCGGCCTCATGGGTTCGTCCCGTACCATGTCCTACACCGTGATCGGCCAGTACGTGAACCGGGCCTCGCGTCTTTGCAGCGTTGCGAAGGCCGGAGAGGTCCTGATCTCCGAGGACACCTGGCACCTGGTCAAGGATCACGTGATCTGCGAGCCCATGGAGCCCCTGAAGCTGAAGGGGATCTCCAGGCCCGTCCCTACCTGGCGGGTCACCGACGTGAGGTAGCTGCGCTCCCCTCCCACATTATTCGGCAGGATAAATCTTCTTTGGCTGCTTCGGGTCCTTCACGTTATATACGGCGAAGCCGTATGCGTCCGCGGTGACGAAGAGGAGGGTGCCGCGGGCGTGGACCCGGGTGCACGCGCCGCCAGGATCCAGGCGGGCTGCGATGCGATTCTTCAGGCCGTCGTACTCCAGGAGCACCAGGCCATCGGAGCTGGCTGCCACCGCTACCCCGCCGGGGAAGGTCTCCAGGTCGCGGATCTCGCCCTCCAGGACGAAGGGACCCCCGCCGGTGGCGGAGGTCATCCCCACGGCGTCGAGCTTCATGAGCGTGGTGCGGACGGCGACGAGGAACTTGCCCTGGGCTGCGACCGCGCCGGGCGCGGGGATCCCGGAGGTCCTGACCTTTGGGAACGACGCCTCGGGTTGTTGCACCCACGTGAAGGTCTCCGCGGCCACCATGATGCCGCGTGAACCCGGGCAGAGGTCCCGAGTGGTCCCGCCCATCTCGATGCGTTTGACGAAGGCCGGAGCCCTGGGGTCC
>CAZNWW010000399.1:0-4494 GCA_964576155.1 uncultured Myxococcales bacterium
GCGGCTTTCCGTCGCATCCGACGACACTTACGATCAGCAGGATGGCCGCTATATTCCTCAAGGCTCCAGGGTCCGATACCGCATCCACGCCACCGCCAGCGAGCCGAGGGTCAACAGGGCCACCACTATTGCAGCGTCGGCAGGGGTCTCCTCAAAGACCTTGAAGAGCGCCGCAGGCCCGCTGCGCCCGACGTCAGCGCCGCCGGGCACTACGCCGTGGGTGAAGCAGAGGAGGTGATACTTCACGGTCAACAGCTTGACCCGCCACGGGAACTGGGCAGCCACCAGCTCCCAGATCACCAGCCAGAGGGTCCCGACCACCATCGAGTTCCGGACCATCGTGGCCAGGAGAATGAAGAGCGCGGTGTAGCAGAACGCGCCCGCCAGGATCGGGATCTCGGCGAGCAGGAAGGTCTTCACGCCCCCCGGGAACTGGGCCAGGACTGCCACCACCAAGTGGACCAGGGTGACCAGGGCTGCGGTTGTCAGCGCGGCCGCTACCAGGCGCCCGGTGAAGATCGCCCCCCGGGGAAGGGGTCGAACGAAGACATAGGCTGCGGTTCCGCCTTCCCGGTCCTCGGTCACTGCGGCCAGGCCATAAAGAAGGGCTCCGAACTGCACCAGGAAGCCCAAGGGACCGATCACCAGGAAGGTCCGGTAGACCTCCAACTGCTTCTCCGGATCGTTGGCACGGAGCGCGGCCCAGCCGAAGACCACCATCACGGCCAGGGCGAGGAGGCCCGCCACCCAGCTCCCCTTTCGACGGACCACGGTCCGCACGTAGAGCCCCGCCATGAGCACCGCTGCTCGCCCGAAGCCGATCTTGACCGTGCTCATCCGCCACCTCCCTTCACGAGGTACCGGAACACGGACTCAAGGTCCGCGTCGAGGGGATACATCTCACTAACCCCGCCGGCGAGGGATGGTAGCGCTGCGTAGAACGCGGCCGGGCTTCGCGTCTTCACGTCGAGGACGCCGTCCTGGCCCAGATCCGTGTTGACCACGCCCTCCACCCCGAGGAGATCCCGCGCCAGGGCTCGTGGATCCTTGGCGTGGAGGCGGATCGTGTGGGGGTGATCGTCCATGAGCTCCCGGATCGACGCGACGGAGCCCTCCGCCAGCAGCCGGCCTCGCTGAAGGAGGACCACCCGGTCCACGAAGCCTTCCAGCTCGTGGAGGACGTGGCTGGAGACCAGCACCGACGCCCCTGCGGCTGCACGCTTCTTGAGCATCGAGAGGATCTGGTGGCGGCTCAACGGATCCACGCCGTTCATGGGTTCATCCAGGATCAGGAGATCAGGGTCGTGGAGCACGGCTTGCGCCAGCTTGGCCTTCTGCCGCATCCCCCGGCTGTATTGGGAGATAGGCTTGTGCGCGGCGTCGGCCAGCTCCAGCTCGGCGAGTCGCTGCTCCGCCCTGCTGCGGGCCTCCCCCGGCTGAAGTCCGGACAGGACGCCCAGGGTACTGACGAAGGTCAGGCCGTCCATCCAGCCCCAGATCCGTTCACCGTCGGGGCAATAGCCCAACCGACGGCGAACCTCCGGGTCTCTCCAGACATCGCCTCCGAGGACCACGGACCGCCCGGCGGAGGACCGCAGCATGCCCGTGACCAGCCGCAGGAAGGTGGTCTTCCCTGCACCGTTGGGACCGATGAGACCGGTTATGCCTGGTGCGACTTCGAGGCTCACGTCGTTGAGCCCGAGGACCGAGCCGTAGCGTTTCGTGACACCTTCGAGGGTAATGACTGCGCCGCTCATCCGCTCACCGCCGCGGCCTGGAGACGGCGCATCCGCACCACCAGGCTGATCCCCGCAACGAGGGCCAGGGCCAGAAGCGCCAGGGTGGGCCCACCTCGCTCGCCGTGCCCCATGATCCATGTTGCGCTGTCCTCGTAGAGGTCCTTCATCGAGAGGTAACGCGCCCATTCGGCGCCATCAGAGGCCCTGTACAGACCGCTCGCCAAGCCATCGGAGAAAAAATAGAAAGCGATCCAGCCGAGCCCGACGTATCGCGCACGGGTGGCCAAGGAAGAGAGGAAGAGCACCACCGCGGCGGTGACCCCTACGTGGAGGAGCGCCACAGCGGTCGCCCTGGCGCCTCGGATTGCGAAGGCCAGCCAGTCGATCTCGCGGGCCATGAGCTCCGACACCAGCACCAGGATCCAGGCCGGAACAAGGTAGACCATGGACAGGATGGCCCCAAGCGCAAGACCCTTCGCAGCCAGGTAAAGGGAAGGGGTCAGGGGCCGGGACAGGTAGAGGATTAGCGCGTTGCTCCCGCGGTCGTCTGCGATCAGCCCCGCGCCCGCAGCCGCGGCCAGGATCGCCAGGAAGACCTGCTCCGTTTGGAACAATTTATCCATGAGCTCGAGCTGGAACGGGAGCCCGCCTGCTGCGGTCTCGATGAGCCCCTTACCCACCTCCGCAGCGACGATGATCACCAGGGGCAGCGCCCCCAGGATCAGGATCCAACGGGTGGAGCGCCGGCGCCAGAGGCGCCCCAGCTCTGCGCCGGCGAGGACGAGGAACCTGGTCCCGCCGGGGAGCAGATCCCCTGTATACTGACGGTAGCCGCTGCGATGGATACCCATCAGCTGTCTCCCTCACGCCCGAGGAGGCGCAAAAACGCGTCCTCGAGGCTGTCTGCGGCGAGGCGGAGCTCCCGGATCTGGCATCCTGTCTCCCGCGCTGCAGTCCAGATCAGACCCGGCTCGGTCCCCGCGGGTAGGCGCACGTTGAGGAAAGGCGCCGTTCCTTCGACTGTTGCGCCAGCGTCAGTGAGGGCACGGACGAAGCCACCGTCCCCTTTCATCCTGAGGCGATACCGTCCCTCCTCCTGGTGTCGCAGGCCGTCAATCTCCCCATCGTAGAGCACCTTCCCCCGATCCAGGACGAGGACCCGGTCACAGAGGGCCTCCAGATCCTTCAAGACGTGGGAGGATATAACCATCGCCACCCCGGACCCGCCGATGCCGTGGAGCAGGGCGAGCATCTCGTCCCGGCTGTTGGGATCCAGACCGCTCAAGGGTTCGTCCAGCAGGAGGAGCGTGGGGCCGTGGACCACGGCCTGTCCGAGCTTGATCTTCTGCTTGAGCCCCACAGAGTATTCGGTGATGGGCCGGTGGCGCACCTCGTCCATGCCCAGGTAATCCAGGACTTCGTAGGATCGGGAGAACGCCGCCTCCCGGGGCATCCCTGCGAGGCGACCCGCCAGCACCACGGACTCCAGGCCGGTCCGGCCGGGGAGGGCCGCGTCGTGCTCCGGCATGTAGCCCACCCTGCGCCGCACCTCGAGGGGAACCCGCCGCGGATCCCCGCCAAGAACAATGCAGCCTCCGACGCTGGGCGCCAGGAAGCCGAGGAGGGTCTTGATGAGGGTGGACTTCCCTGCGCCGTTGGGGCCCAGGAGCCCTGTCACCGCGGCCTCCCGCAGCGTACAGGTCACCCTGTCCAGCGCCTTGAAGTCGCCGTAGTGTACCGTGACGTCGCGGGCTTGCGCAGCCGCACCCATCGCGTCGCCTTCGTTGGTCCCCGTCATCCACCCTCCCGCGGGCTCTGCCCAAGATACCATTTTCTGTTCTGGAACTCAGATGTCCAGTACCATGGTCGCAGCATGAGCGAAGACCTCACAGGCCGCATCATCGATGGCCGTTACCAGGTGATCGAACGAATCGCCCAGGGCGGGATGGGCATGGTGTATCGCGTGGTACACCGGTACACCGGTCGCGAGGAGGCCCTCAAGGTTATCCATCGGAATATGGCGCGGGATGAGGACATCCGGCGACGATTCCTGGTCGAGGCCATGGCCGTAGCGAAGCTCAAGAGTCCCTATACGGTGACGCTCTATGACTGCAGCGCCACCGAGGAGGGGCAGCTCCACATCGCCATGGAGTATCTCGAGGGCCTGTCCCTCCGGGAGACCCTGAAGAAGCACGGCCCCATGGACTGGCGCCGGGCGGTACGCTTCGCACTTCACGCCTGCCTATCCCTGGAGGAGGCTCACGGCAAGGGGATCCTCCACAGGGACATCAAGCCGTCGAACTTCATCATCGCCAGGGACGAGGACGGCGTGGAGGTCCTCAAGGTCCTGGACTTCGGAATAGCGCGCATCGACAACCTGCCGGGCGCAGCCGCGCTCACCCAGGCGGGGGAGGTCCTCGGGACACCGGTGTACATGAGCCCGGAGCAACATCGGGGTGAGCGGGCGGACACCCGCAGCGACATCTACTCCCTGGGGCTCGTGACCCAGGAGATGATGACCGGACGACCGCCCTTCTTTGCGCAGAGCCTGGCCGAGCTCAGGCAGATGCACCTCCACGACCAGGCGGCCCCGGTGAACGTGGCGCGGCCGTCCGCGGCGATCCCCAAGGCGCGGCAGGCGGTGCTGGACCGGGCCCTCGACAAGAACCCCGACACCCGGTATCAGTCAATCTCCGAGATACGGCTGGATCTGGAAGCCCTGGCTCCGGACCTCGTAAGGGATCCACCAGTGGCG
>CAZNWW010000400.1:0-4192 GCA_964576155.1 uncultured Myxococcales bacterium
CTCGTCGAGCTGCGTCACCCGTTGCTGGAGGGTCTGGAGGGACGCGGGGACGCCTTCCGCGGCGGGCTTAGCGGCCGGGGCTTCAGGCGGAGGCGTGCGCTCGGCGGATTCGGCCGGCTTCTCCGCTTCTACCGCGGACTCCGGCTGCGCCGGCGCTTTGGGTCGCGTTCCCTTCGGTCTCTTGTCCGCATTGTCTCTGAGGGCGCGAAGTTCTCGTCCGCGGTCACCCGCTTCCTCGAGGGCGTCTTTGGCACGATTGACGGCGCCGCCGACGATGTTCTTGTCATTGATGATGCCGAGGCACTTCTGCATGGCCCCGCCGAACAGGTTCTGGCCCTTCTTGAAATCCTCGTCGCCCCTTGTCAGTTCGTGCAGGCGGAACTCGATCTCCGCGATCAGGGCCATTAGCCGGACCTCGTCTTCGTGGCTGGTTTGTTCGAGGGCGGAGAAGTTCCATTCGAAGAAGGCCAGCGCCTGCCTCAGGGCGGCTATCTCGTCGGTCACGATAGCCGGCGGAACCGGATAGCTGCTGTTCTCCGGTAGCTCTGCCTTCCAAAGTGGGGTGGCGCTCTTCAGCACATCCCGGGCGTTGGGGCTCTCGGCAAAGGGCTTGTAGATGCGTTCCTCATCGCGCCAGATCCACGCGATGCGAAGGTAGGAGCGGGCCATCGTCGAAGGCAAGGGGGAGCTCTTTAGGCTCTCCGAGAAGACCCCGAGGAAGAGCTGCAGCAGAATCGACCCAAAGGGGTCATCGGGTATCATGCCTTTCCCGAGCTTCTGAGATACCCCGTTCCCGCTCCCGGCCTGGCTCGACAGGTTCCTCAGTGCTCCCTCACGGTATTGCCCGTGGTACTTTATTGGACGACTTCTTCCAGTGGCGGAATCCCGCGTCGTCCAGCTGAGCGGTGTAGTAGCACCGGCCGCACGCAGCCCAGAAGTAGTGGAGGGAATTGACTCATTCCGGAAGGTCCCCCTCCTCCCGCCAGATCACCTGCAAGGGTTGTCCGTCCGGGGCCTGTTCCGGTACCCGAGAGACGTCCATCTTGAGCCGGGCGTGGCGGTTCTGAGTCCCACAAGCCGGGCAGGGGATGGTATAGACCCGACACAGTTTCTTGGTGATTTCTTCCAGCATGTCCTGATGAGCCCCTATCTGCGGTTATGGAGGAGGTGATCGACCGCCCACCACCGAGGTGGAGTTTCGCTGGTGTGCCGTGGGCGGAACCCGCTCGAGTCCCCCGGGCCGAACGCAGGCGCCACCTTCGCTCCCTTCGGGACGCGAGAAGCTCTTCCGCCCGCCGCTGTGCCTCGGCCTTGGGCTCCGATTCGGCCTGCCCAAGGAACCGGCTGGCATCGTAAAGCCCCTGCGCCGAGAAAGACCGGACCCGCCCGTCGCCGAATTCGACGGCCACCGACTGCCCCTCAGCGCTGTTGATCAGCTTTAGGTCCCGGATGAAGAGATGCTGTGCATCCATGGGAACTCCCCTCAATTCAACCGGTAGGCCACTGGCCCGACGAAATCCCTCCTCAAGGATGGACACATAACTTAAAGCAATCTATCTTTCGAGCCCGAGATTGTCAAGGGGGTTTTCGGACCCTACCCGGCCTCTTGAGCAACCACCTGCTCGGCCACACTCAGAACACGTACGGCCGCTCCTACATCGTGGACCCTCAGGACGTGGGTGCCTCCGGCTACGCAAAAGGCCAGGGTGGCCAGGGTCCCCTCAAGGCGCTCCCGGGGAGGCAGGTTCAGGGAGGCTCCCACGAAGCCCTTTCGAGACGGCCCCATCAGCAGGGGACAGTCCAGGCCGTGGAATTCGCGAAGGCGAGCCAGGATCTGAAAGTTGTGGGCCGCGGTCTTGCCGAAGCCGAGGCCGGGGTCGAGCACGATCCTGTCTGCGGGGATACCGGCCGAACACGCTGCGTTCCGTCTCTCCGCCAGAAAAAATGAGATCTCTCCGATGAGATCCTCGTACGAGGGTTCCTGCTGCATCGTCTTGGGGGTGCCCTGCATGTGCATGAGGACAACGGACGCCCCCGCAGCGGCGACGACGTCGGCCATCCGGGGGTCGAACCGGAGAGCGCTGATGTCGTTGACCATGGACGCCCCCGCCTCCAGCGCCCGGAGGGCGACTTCGGATTTGGTGGTGTCGATGGAAAGAGGAACGGAGAGCCGACGGGATATGCTCTCGATGAGGGGCGCGGTCCGGCGGATTTCTTCCTCGACGGACACGGACTCCGCGCCCTCCCCGTAAGGCCCTGTGGGGCGAGTGGATTCTCCGCCGATGTCGATCACATCGGCCCCTTCCTGGACCATCCGCTCGGCGTGGGCCACCGCCTTGTCTGCTGCAGAGAACCGCCCCCCGTCGTAGAAGGAGTCGGGTGTCACGTTGAGGATGCCCATGATGCGGGTGCGGCGACCCAGTTCCAGGACCATTCCACGACAGTCAAGGCGGTAGGCCGGAGGGTTCTCAAACCCATCCAGGTGTGCCAGCAGCTCCCGGGCCACACTGGCGGCGTTTCCAGGACCCGGGCAGGGACTGCGGGCGAGTTCGTCGAGGGCGGAACGATGGGCCGTTGCCAGGAGATCGGCCATGCCCTCAAATCCCTCCCTATCCCTCCGGGCCAGCACAGCACAGCCGCCTAGGGCCTGAATCTCCCGCTTAAAGGCCTCGGCTTCGGCTGCGGGAACTTCAGTGATCTTGGCGGTCAGGTAGGAGGCCCTCTTGCGGAACTCGGAGGCTTCTTCGGTGGTGGCCCCGATCAACTTGAGCTCTCGGTCGAGGTCCGGTCTCCAGCTCAACCCCAACGCGCGCACCGTCATTACCGTGTGCCCCCTTCCCATCAACTGTTCACCCCCTGGGCCTGCAGGCCTACGCAAAAAGGGGATGCCAAAGGCCATCAGCACCCCGCCATCCCCTAAGGCGTCGTTTCGGTAGACGGTTCAGTCGTCAGAGGTTGGCCTTTTCTCGATGGGCGGGGGTGTGGCGGCACCTCTTCCGTCTCTCTCCGCGTCCTCCGTTGCTTCCTCCTCGTGCCGGGCCGCGCTGACCTCGTCCAACGGGGTCTCCTCGGCCTGGCCCTGCCTTCCATCCTCCGGCTCGGGAGCCGGAGGATGAGGCTTCGGCTTTTGCAGCCGTTCCCCCAGGATGATGCGTTCGAGCTGGGACTCGTCCAGGACCTCGAATTCCAGCAAAGTTCGCGCCAGTTCGTGAAGCTTGTCGATGTTTGCACGCAGCAGGCTCTCGGCCCGCTGTTCGGCGTTCAGCACGAGGGCCACGATCTCCTCGTCGATGGCCTGCGCGGTCTTTTCGCTGTAGTCCCGACGGTTCGCGATTTCGCGCCCCAGGAAGATCTCCTCGTGCCTCTGCCCGTAGGCCATGGGCCCGAGCTTCTCACTCATGCCCCAGTCGCAGACCATGTGCCGGGCAAGGGTTCCTGCCTGGTCGTAGTCGTTGGCCGCGCCTGTGGTGAGCTCCCCGAACACGAGTATTTCCGCAATGCGCCCCCCCAGGGCGTAGGCGAGCCGGGCTTCGCAGTAACTCTTCGGGTGCGTGTGCCGCTCGTCAATCGGCAGGTAGTGAGTGAGGCCCAGGGCGCGGCCCCGGGGGATGATGGTGACCTTGTGGACGGGATCGCTTTCGGGGATCAGCTTGGCCACCAGGGCGTGACCGCTTTCGTGATAGGCCACGAGCTTCTTCTCCAGGTCGGAGATGACCATGCTCCGCCGCTCGGTGCCCATCATCACCTTGTCTTTCGCGTTCTCGAAGTCGTCCATGACCACGCGCGGCCGGTTGAACCGGGAGGCGAGCAACGCGGCTTCGTTGACCAGGTTGGCAAGGTCCGCCTGGGACAGCCCGGGGGTGCCCCGGGCGAGGACCTGGAGGTCCACGTTTTCCGCCAGCGGGATGATGCGGGTGTGGACCTTGAGGACGCCTTCCCGGCCCCGCACGTCGGGCCGGTCCACGACGACCTGGCGGTCGAAGCGCCCCGGCCGCAGCAGGGCCGGATCCAGGACGTCGGGCCGGTTGGTAGCCGCGATCAGGATGACGCCTTCCTTGGACTCAAAGCCGTCCATTTCCACCAGGAGCTGATTGAGGGTCTGCTCCCGCTCGTCGTGTCCGCCGCCGATACCGGCTCCGCGGTGGCGGCCCACCGCGTCGATCTCGTCGATGAAGATGATGCACGGCGCGTG
>CAZNWW010000400.1:4202-4487 GCA_964576155.1 uncultured Myxococcales bacterium
CTGCTCGAACAGGTCTCGGACACGGGACGCACCCACACCTACGAACATCTCCACAAAGTCGGAACCGCTCATGCTGAAGAAGGGGACATCCGCCTCGCCCGCCACGGCCTTGGCCATGTAGGTCTTCCCCGTCCCCGGAGGACCCACAAGCAGCACGCCCTTAGGGATCCGCCCTCCCAGTCGCTGGAACTTGCGCGGGTCCTTGAGGAATCCGATGATCTCCTGGAGCTCCTGTTTGGCCTCCTCGGACCCGGCCACGTCCTTGAAGGTCACCGTGGGCCGGTC
>CAZNWW010000401.1:0-4485 GCA_964576155.1 uncultured Myxococcales bacterium
TCCAGCCACACCTCCCAGCCCACGCCCCAGGCGCCAAGGGTGGGCGACTCCCAGTCGTCCTCCACGAAGCGGATGTCGTGGTCCAGGGGATCGATGCCCAGGCGCCTCAGGCTGTCCAGGTACAGGTCCTGGATGTTCTTCGGGCTGGGCTTCATCACCACCTGGAACTGGTAGTAGTGCTGGAGGCGGTTCGGGTTGTCCCCGTACCGCCCGTCCGTGGGTCGCCGGGAGGGCTCCACGTAGGCGCAGTTCCAAGGCTCCGGACCCAGGCAGCGGAGGAAGGTCGCAGGGTTGAAGGTCCCCGCCCCGACCTCGATATCGTATGGCTGCACCAGGACGCAGCCCTGCTCCGCCCAGTACCGCTGCAGCTCAAGAATCACGTCCTGAAAGGTCGGCTTGTTCATGCGTCAGGCTCCTGTCCGCGTAAGGACTAGGGCAGGAAAGCTAGCATCCGCCCGCGACAAGGTCAACCTGCTGTTGACAAGGGAGAATGCATGCATACACTCCCCGCATCTTTGAGGAAATCCAGAGATGGAGGATCCCATGCGCGTGCTCTTCGCAGCATCCGAGGTTGCCCCCTGGTCAAAGACCGGCGGGCTGGCGGACGTGTCTGCCGGGCTCCCCTCCGCCCTCGCCGCCCGGGGCCTGGACGTAACCGTGGTCAGCCCCTTGTACGGCGTGGTGAATCGGGGGCGTTGGGGCCTCGTCCCTGCGGACGGAGTCACGGCCTTCTCCGTGGATGTCGATGGCACGCCTCAGACGGTGTCGATCCTGGCCGCGCCCAAGGCTCCTGGTCCGGTCCATTGGTTCGTGGACAACGACGAGCTCTTCAGGCGTCCGGGTATCTACGGCGAGGACGGCGCCGACTACCCGGACAACGCAGTCCGGTACCGGTTCTTTGCAGACGCGATCCGGCACCTCGCCCGCCTCACGGGCGCGGATCTGATCCACTGCAATGACTGGCAGACAGGGCTCGTTCCCTGGCTCGAACGCCAGGCTGACGACCGGGTCCCCACGGTGATGACCGTACACAACCTGGCCTTCCACGGGCAGTTCCCCAAGGAAGAGGGTCTCCGGGTGGGCCTGCCTGCCGCGGACCTGACCAAGTCGGGGCCCTTCGAGTGGGGCAAGCTCAACTACCTCAAGGGCGGCCTCCTCGCTGCGGATCGCCTCACCACGGTGAGCAGGGGCTATGCAGACGAGATCCTGACCGAGGAGTTCGGCTGCGGCCTCGACCCCGTCCTGCGGAGCCGGGCCGGCGTCCTGACGGGCATCACCAACGGCGCGGACCTGCGAGAGTGGAATCCTCAGACCGACGAGTTGCTGCCCGCTACCTACTCTGCTGCCGATCTGGCGGGCAAGGAGATCTGCAGGCGCGAGCTCATGGCCGTAGCCGGCCTTCAGACGGATCCGAGCCGGCCGATCATCGGCATGGTTGGGCGTCTCACTGAACAGAAGGGTCTGGACCTGGTGGTCCCAGCGGTGGACGCGATGGTGGAGATGGGTTTCTCCCTGGTAGTCCTGGGGACGGGCCAGGAGGAGTACGAGCTGCCCCTCCAGGCGGCCGCTATCCGGCACCGGGGCCGGGTGTCAGTGATGATCAGGTACTCCAACGAGATGGCCCATCTCATCGAGGCCGGCGCGGATTTCTTCCTCATGCCCTCACGGTTCGAGCCCTGCGGCCTCAACCAGATGTACAGCCAGATCTACGGTACCCCGCCCATCGTCCACGCGGTGGGCGGGCTCGTGGATACGGTGACCGACGCGGTCGACGGAGGCGAACCTACTGGCTTCAAGTTCCAGCGGTACGAGCGGGCCGCCATGCTGGACGCGCTGGGGCGCGCCCTCGAGGTCCATGGCACCCCGCGTGCTCTCGCCAGAATGCGTCGCGCCGGGATGCGTCGTGACTTCTCATGGACAGCGCCCGCAAAAGAATATATTGATCTGTACGAAGCGATTCTGCGATAGAGCGGTGGAGGTCACCATATGAACGTCAACGTCACCTACAAGAAAATTCTCGTGCCCGTGGACTTCTCGGACGCATCCCGGAAGGCCTTCTACGTGGCCCTCAAGTTCGCAAAGCTCTTTGATGCGGAGACCCGGGTGCTCCACGTGTTCGAGCCCATGGACACCTTCGATGGCGCAAATCGGGTCGAGGCCGAGGCCAACGAGATGGCGCGCCTCGAGGACGGCGTGAAGCGCCGGGTCAACGAGCTCTTCGCAAAAGGCGGCCTCGCCGAGGTCGACCGACGCAAGGTCTTCGTGGACATCCGTGGCGGCAAAGCCTGGAAGGAGATCCTCACCGCGGTGGTGGAGGAGAACGTCGATCTGGTGGTGATGGGCAACACCGGCACCAGCGGCTTCAAGGAGCTGCTCCTCGGAAGCACCACGGAGCGCGTCGTACGCCGGGCACCCTGCCACGTCCTCTGCGTGAAGACCGACGACTACGAGTACGATCCCATCCCCGTTCCCAGCAAATTCAAGGAAGTCTAAGTCCCCGCAGCCTCAAGAGCCTCGCCGACGAGGTCTTTCAGTCGCTCGATAACTTCATCCCTTGTGCCCTTGATCATGGCGCCGCAGGCGTGCATGTGGCCGCCGCCTCCCAAGGCCTGGGCGACCTGGCCTACGGGGCAGGAGGCCTTGGAGCGCAGGGAGAGCTTGTAACGACCCTTTGTCTCCTCCCTCAGCAGCGCGGCGACCATGACCTCCTCGAGCGCGATCATCTGCGCTACAGCCTCGCCGATCTCTTCACGGTCTGCGCCGGTCTCCCTTTCGAGATCCGCAGGGACCACAGCCCACACGAAGCGGTCGCCATGCGCGAACTCCATGTTCGACAGAACCCGTGAGCGCGCCGTGACCTCGGCACGAGTCATGCTGGCGAAGAGATGCTCCTGAACCGACGACTCCTCAGCCCCGGCAGAGACGAGGGCCGCAGCGGTGAGGAGAGGCTCGCTACGGCCTTTGATGAACCGGAACCCCCGGGTGTCGTACATGATCGCCGCATACAGCGGCGTAGCGATGGCCTGATCCATCGGGGTCGCCATGGCCGAGAGGAGCCGGTAGGTCATCTCCCCCGTCGACGAGAACGACGCGTCTGCCACCACCACGTCGTCGTTGTCCCTGATGTCCCCGTTTACATGGTGGTCCAACACAACACGCTTGCCCGCCATACGCTCTGCAAGGGGCGCCACCCGGCCCAGGCGCTTATTCTCGCCCGTGTCCAGGATCACGAGGGTGTCCGCCCAATCATGGAGCCCCACGGTCTTCTTGTCCGCGGCGGGCGGCGTCTCACCGTCCTCGTAGAGGAACTGGAATCGTCGGGCCACGGGATCTGCGTTGACCAGGACCACCTCACGACCGAGGCGTCGCAGGACCCGTGCCAGCGCAAGCTGCGAGCCCAGGCCATCCCCGTCGGGGTTCACGTGGGTGGTGATCAGGATGCGTTCGCCCCGGAGGATGCGCGCCGCGGCCTTGCGGAACAAGAGATCCAGGCCCTCCGCGTTCGTCCGTCCTTCGGGCGGCGTCAGCGCAACCAGGAGTTGAAGGGTTATCCGCGCTGTAGCGCCCCAGATCAGGTGCCCGCTGGACCGGAAGATGGGGAACTTGCCCGTCCTGCCACGGAAGCTGACCGTGAAGTCCGGGCCCCGTCGCTGGCGCAGGAGGGCCTCCAGCGGCACCCAGAGCACTTCAGCGACCTCCGCCGGGTCGGGGATGGCCTCGAAGGGGCCCTCCAGCCAGGCTACGTGGGGCGTGATGCGGAACCCGGTGACGGTGAACATGTCATCCAGGGTACCCAGGGGGTCGATGCGCTTGGCGGGAACGTGCACCTCCTCCTCTGCCTCGCGCGCTGCCGCGTCCCAACTCGACGAATCCATATCCTCGCGATGACCGCCGGGGAACGCTATCTCGCCCTGATGGCTGGTCATGCCCGTGGTGCGCCGGGTGAAGAGCACGTGGGGCTCACCGTCCCGCTCGGTCAGGAGGATAAGCACCGCGGCCTCGGTGCGGCCCCAGAGGGGCAGGCTCAGGGGCTCGTACGTCCCCAACGCCTCTTGGATTCGGCTCTTCTCCACGGTGTCGTCCTCCATCACAGATCCGCCCGAAGCATGGGCCATGGCCGGGTTTGAGGCAAGATTGAAAAAAAAGTTCGAATACCCGCTTGACAGGTGTCTCCAACCGAGTATGTTTTAGACCAGTGGTCGAACCCCTGGTTCAACTAGCGGTCGGACCGACGGTCTGACCGAAAGGACGTAGCCCATGCCGCGCCCACGATTCGACAAGCTCTCCGAGGACAAGAAGCGGGCGATCCTCGACGCGGCCGCCGCGGAGTTCTCGACCAACGGCTTCCACGCCGCCTCATTCAACCGGATCATCGAGAACACCGGGCTCAGCAAGGGGGCGATGTACTACTACTTCGACGACAAGGAGGATCTCTTCCTCACCGTTGTCAAGAAGTTCCAGGACGCCATCATGGAGCAGCTCGGG
>CAZNWW010000402.1:0-4478 GCA_964576155.1 uncultured Myxococcales bacterium
TGCCCGCAAGCCGTCTTCAAAGAAGTCAAAGAAGTCTGTGATGGCAAAGACAACAATTGCGATGGACAGACCAACGAGGGATTCCCAAATCCATCCGGTCTGTGGGGTCCGTTTTGGAACTGCATCGATGTGGATGATGATAACGACTGTATAGCTGATGCGGAGGACAACTGCCCTGGATTGTCAAATCGGGGCCGGTGGGACAAGGATGGAGACGGACTCGGTGACTCTTGCGACTTGGATAGGGATGGAGATGGCGTCAACAACGAAACAGACTGCAATCCTGACGACAGTTGGATCTATCTTGATGCCCCAGAGAAATGTGATGGCAAGGACAACGATTGCGACGGCGAAACCGATGAATACGTGGAGACGACAGACTGCAACTGGCATTGGGGCTAAAACAGTCGACAGCCCGCTAGTCGCGGGCTTGGATCTCCACCTCACCCGAATCCTTGCTGATATCCGTCCCGAAGAGGCCTGCGACCTTGCCATCATCCCCAACCCAGAGGATCAGTGGAGCGACCATGTCCAGCATACGGACGATGCCCTGGCTGCCAAGGACGCCGTTCTCACGCCGATCGGCGAAGCTCAACAGGTCCACCAAGCGGGTCGGGTCCGGGAGACGGACCGTAGCCAGCAGGGGCACCTGCGCGGTCACGGAGATCGCCAGGAGGGCAAGGAGGGAGCGGCCGGAGCAAAGGCCGGCCACCATCCAGCGCGGCTGCAGAAGATCCAGGGCCTCGATAAAGGCCTCGGGCTCCTCCACCGCGTAGTCTATACCCAACTCCACCCGCTCCCGGTCCACGTCACCGCCGAGGCGCGGAACACCGGCGCCGAGGGCCACGTAGCGGGGCTTGCCCGGGAGCTGCCCGACCCCTGCGGCCAGGAGCGCAACCATCGCTTCGGTATCGGGACCGGCGATGAGCACGGTGCCACCGCCGGTGAGGGTCCGCACGAACTCCTTGGCCTGGGACTTGGACAGGATCCTGGACTTCGCCAGGCGGCTGATGGGGACCGGCTCGTGGGCCCCACGCCGGAGTACGGCGACGATCCCGTCGGAGGCCACGGGCGGGAAGATCAGTGAGAGCCAGCCGTCCAGGCCCGGCAGACGCCGGGACACGACGCCCAGTTCAGCGCCCTCGAAGCCGGCGAGGCGCTCCGCGAAGTCTGCCAGCGCATCAGCGTTTGCGAAACCCTCCACCCCGTCGATGTTGTTACCGTCGGAATCACGGGCCACTACTGAGCCGTCAGGTGCGAAGAGCGCGTCACGAAGCGATGGGTTCTGCAAGAGGACGGCTACAGGCCCCAGATCCAGTTCTCCGATCTCGTCGATCTCGTCGGCCTCGTCGGCTTCGTGGACCACATCCACTGCGGACATCGCGGGCATGTCCACGGTCCCGGAGGTTTCCTCCGAGGCCGGGAGCTCCTCCTCGAGGGGAACCTCGAAGAACTCCTCCTCCTCGCCCTCGGAACTGGCCTCCTCGATCTCCAGATCGAGTTCGACGGAATCCTCGAAGACCTCTGGCGGCTCGTCAGGGACCTCCGCGACAGTCTCCATGAGGGAAAGATCGTCTTCGGGCTCAGGCTCGGGCTCAGGCTCGGGCTCAGGCTCGGGCTCAGGCTCGGGCTCGGGTTCGGGAAGTTCGAGATCGTCGGGGGGCATATCCGGGACATCGTCGGGATCGATCACCTGGGTCTCGGGGCCGGCCATGTCAGCAGAATCCACGCCCAGCTTTTCGAGCTCCGCCTCCAGCATGGACCCATCCAGGTCCTGGATAGTAGAGCGCGCCTCGTCCATTGGCGACGGAGTGCCCATGGGGACCACCTTGCCGTCAATGGCGGACTTGCTGTCCTCCTGGCAGATCTGGATGATGTAATCCCCAACGAAGATCTTGTCCGCCGGAGAGACGATCATTGGCTCCATGATGCGCTTGCCGTTGAGGTAGGTGCCATTGGTGGAGTTCAAGTCCGTGAGCCGAACTTCTCCGTCTACGAGCTCCAACGTCGAGTGCTTCTTCGAGATATTCCGTTTGGGAAGGATCACGTCGTTCACCCGAAGACGACCAATAACGATCGTGTCCCTGTCGAAGGTGAACGGATGCTCCTCCTTGCCGCGCTCCCGAACAGAAACCACCAGCATGAGACTCTCCTTCCTGCGTAGTGTTCCACCGGCGATTCTTGACGATCCCCCGCGTGCTGTCAAGCATCCGGACAGCCCCGGGGCCGAGCATGCCCACAGGTGTTTCGTCTTGTCGGTCAGGGAAGGAAATGGTAAAGAAGGCGCGGGGGTGCGGCCGGGCACATGATTCGGAAGAAACAAGACAACGAGATCCAGATGATGCGGGAGGCGGGACGGCTCCTCGCCAAGGTCCTTCAGCTCATGGAGGGTCTTGTGATGCCCGGCGTCAGCACAGCGGATCTCGACCGTGAGGCCGAGGCCATGATCCGGGCTGGAGGGGCGAAGCCGACCTTCAAGGGATACCAGGGCTTCCCCGGAACCCTCTGCACCTCCCTGAACGAGGTCGTGGTCCACGGGATCCCTGGGGATCGGACCCTTACAGAAGGGGACATCATCAGCATCGACTGCGGGGTCACCCTGAATGGCTATATCGCCGACGCCGCACGGACTTTCAAGGTGGGCAGCGTACGCCCCGAGGTCGAAGCCCTGATGGATTGCACGCTGCGCTCCCTTTTCATGGCGATCGAAGCGTCACGTCCGGGCGCGCGTCTCGGCACGGTGTCCCACACGGTTGAGGCCTACGTGGCGTCCGCCGGCTACGGGGTGGTGCGGGAGTACTGCGGCCACGGAGTCGGTCGGGCCCTGCACGAGGATCCCCAGATCCCCAACTACGGACAGCCTGACTCCGGGCCGATCCTGGAGGCCGGCTGGACCATGGCCCTGGAGCCCATGATCAACCTGGGGACCCACCGGGTCCGGACCTTGGACGACGGCTGGACCGTAGTGACAGAGGACGGTCTCCCCTCCGCCCACTTCGAACATACGATCGCCGTGACAAAGGACGGACCGGTGATCCTCACCCTGCCCTGAGGAGCGGACCCGGTCCCGCCGGGAGGAGATCACATGGACTTCAGGAAACGTGACGCAGACTACGTGATCCGGTTGGACCGGGGCGAGGAGATTATGTCCTCGTTGACCCGCCTGCTCGAGGAGCAGGATATCCGATCGGGGAGCATCGTCGGTATCGGCGCGGTGGAAGACACCGTTCTCGGTTTCTACGACGGCCAGTCCGGAGAGTACCTGCGCAAGGAATTCCCTCAGGAGGCTGAACTCGTGGTCTTCGCGGGCAACGTCTCGATGGTGGAAGGCGCACCCTTCGTCCATGCCCACGCCGTGATATCCGATGCCAGCTTCCAGGCCCTCTCCGGGCACTTCTTCTCCGGCGTTATCGCGGTGACCGGGGAGTTTCAGCTCAGGGCCAACGCCGTGGCAGTCCGACGAGAACTCGACGCCGGCATCGGCCTCAAGCTCATGCGATTCGAGTGAACCTGTTTTTTACTTGAAACTCTCGTGTTGTTCCGCTAAGTTCCGCTCTCCGCATTCTGTGCGGGACTGAAACGACGCACACCCTCAACAACATCCGTGCCCTGACAGGGTATCGAGGGTGGAGGCTAAACGGAGGTGAATCCATGCCTGTGAACGTCACCATGAAAGACATGCTGGAGGCCGGTGTACACTTCGGCCACCAGACCCACCGCTGGAACCCGAAGATGAAGCCCTATATCTATGGGGCGAGGAACGGGATCTACATCATCAACCTGCAGAAGTCGTTCCCCCTCTTCATCGAGGCGGTCAACTTCATTCGAAACACGGTCTCCAAGGGGCAGCAGATCCTCTTCGTAGGGACCAAACGGCAGGCCCAGGAAGTCGTCGAAGAGCAGGCCAAGCGCTGCCAGATGCCCTACGTCACCTTCCGGTGGCTGGGCGGGATGCTCACGAACTTCGTCACCATCCGCCAGAGCCTGGACAAGGTCGACACGATCAACCAGAAACTCGCCGAGGGCTCCGTGGAGAAGCTCGCAAAGAAGGAGGTCCTCCGGCTCGAGAAGCAGCGGAACAAGCTCCTGCGCAACCTCGGCGGCATCCAGAACTTGAAGGGCACCCCCGGCGCGATCTTCATCGTGGACCCCGTCAAAGAACGCATCGCCGTGTCAGAGGCCCGGCGCCTCAAGGTCCCGGTGGTCGCCATGGTGGACACAAACGGCGACCCCGATGTCGTGGACTACCCCATCCCGAGCAACGACGACGCGATCCGCGCTATCCGCCTCTTCGCTGCGGCGATGGCCGATGCGGTAGCCGAGGGGATGGAGATCAACAAGCAGAAAATCCTCTCCATCACTGACAAGGCTGCAATGGTGGAGCCGGGGACCGAGAGTCCGGTAGAGGTCATCGTGAAACGGAAGCGGCAGAAGGACGCCGAGGAAGCCACCGCAACCCCCGTCGCAGCCGCGACCCC
>CAZNWW010000403.1:0-4460 GCA_964576155.1 uncultured Myxococcales bacterium
AGTGGACGATCGCGCCGTGGCCCGCGTAGCCCACGATGCTCGAGAAGCTCGGCCCCACGTACCGCTCGCCCTCAGCCCGCAGGGACAGGAGCTTCTCCTCCACGGTCAGCTCGGTCTGGCCCCCAGCGGGGACGGCCTCCTCCAGCCACCGCAGGAAGCGGACCATGGCCACGCCGTCCCGGACGTGGGCTCTACGAATCCCCTCGGCCTCCACTGGGTTCTTTGCCGCCTTCCAGCCCATGATTGGGCCCTTGCGGCGACCGGCGAGGGCACCGGCATCGCTCAAAGCCACGCCGAGGCGGCGGTTCACCCACGCGGGATCAACCCAGACGTTCTTGCCCTCGAGCCCTGCGATCGCATCGAGGATCCCTTCGTATGGCGCCACGGCGACGTTCGCGGGCAGCCCGTCCCGGGCCGCCGGATCGAGCCGCGTGGGCTCCGTGAACAGGGTCGCCCCCTCCCGGGTGACCAGCGCGTAGGCGATGAACACAGGGTTGAAATCCACATCCGCTCCGCGGAGGTTGAAGAACCAGGCGATCTCGTCCAGCGCGGCCATCAGGTAGGCTTCAGCGTCCGCTTCGATGAGGGCCGCGGCCATGGACGTGAGCTTCTCCTCCACAGAGACCCCGGCGAACTCCACCGGGTGGGCCTTGATCGTGGACGCGGGGAGGTCCGGGCGATCGTCGCCCCAGACATCCTCCACCAGGTCATAGTCCACCGCGACCAGCTCCACCCCGTGGGCCTTGAGTTTGTTCGACATCCCCTCCCATGAGGCGATGGAGAAGGTCCAGGGATCCGCGCCCACGATGTCGCCCTCGGAGAGGACCGCGCCGAGCCAGTCCTCCAACTCGGGCACGTCCTCGTTACCGACCCGGAACAGCTCGATGCCTGTGCCGGCGAGCTGGGCCTCGGCCTGGAGGAAGTACCGCGAATCGGTCCAAAGCCCCCCCCCGTCCAGGGTGATGGCCACGTCCCCCGCTGATCCGCTGAAGCCGCTGATGTAGGCCCGCCGCTCCCAGCAGGACGCTACGTACTCGCTCTGGTGGGGATCCGCGCTGGGGACCACGTATGCGGCCAGCTCGTTCTTCTCCATCAGGGAGCGCAGAGTCTGTAGTCTCTCGGCGACGGTTCCTGTCATGTCATTTCCCTCTTCACGAAGTTTCCCGGAAGACATAACATCCCAGGGACGGAAATGAAACGAAAGGAACCGACACCGTGCACTTCACTGCGGCCAACGAAGACGACACCCGACGCCTGGCCGAGGCGCTGGCTGCGGCCGTGGGTCCCGGCGACGTCGTGGCATTGGAGGGGGACCTGGGCACGGGCAAGACCACCCTCACCCGTCACCTGGTCCGGGCCCTCGGGGTGGGCCCGGACATCCCGGTGACCAGCCCCACCTTCACCCTGGTCAACCAGTACACCGCAGAAGAACTGGAGATCATTCATGCGGATCTCTACCGGCTCGGGGACGCGGCCGAGGCAGCGGGGATCGGTCTGGAGGAGTGGCTCGCCGGAGACCGTCTTGTGCTCGTGGAGTGGGCCGATCGCATCCCCGGCGTCCTCGGCGACGACCTCCTGCGGATCCGCATCGAGCACCTGGAGGGGGACGGCCGGCGGTTCAACCTCGACGCAACGGGCCCGGCCTCCCGGGAGCTCCTGGAGCTGACCGCCGAACACCTCGGGGAGCGGTGAACCGACGGGAATTTGACAACCTCCTCAACTTCCAGGAAAATTTACGCAGAAACAATGACATAGAGAGGCACTGGCCATGCACCGTGCGCCCCTCCTGCTCCCGTCTCTCGTCCTGGCTCTCATCCTGGCCCTCGCCGCCTGCGGCGGCGGCGGCGGATCCCCAGCCACAGACACGCCCACCACCGCCGAGGACACAGCCACAGACACGCCATCGTCCGACACCGAGCCGACAGCCCCGCCCTCCTGCGACACCCTGCTGCTGAACAACGCAGGTGTCCCCGGCGGCTACCCCTTCACCCTGGGCGACGACGATCCCCGCAAAGACGCGGCCATTGCCGCCATGGCCGCGCTGAGCGAAGCCTACAGCGTGGAGACCATCAACTCGCCCTCCCTCGCCCCCTACACCTACACCCCGAGCTGGCTTACCACCTTCGACCTCACGCCGGTTCCGGGGGACTCGAGTTCCGAGAAGCTGGGAAAGATCCTCGAGGCCTTTCTCGCCGAGGGTTCCGGCCTCTTCGCGTTCGACGACGCGTCCCCAGATGCGGACAACGGTGCAGAGACCGGTACCAGTCACTACCGGTACCGCTACACCCAGACCTACTGCGGAGAGCCCCTCGCCAACGCGGCCGTGACCAGGGATGCTCACCCCCGCGGCAGCTTCGTCGACGAACTGCAATGGGCTGACCGCGGTGTCCTGGTCGCCGACCTGCGCAAGGACGGCCTGATCCACTCATTCAGCGATCTCCTCTTCCCCGCCCTGCTCTACGCCCCGACCAAGCCCGTCATCGACGCCGAGGCCGCGGCCGCTGCCCTGATCGGAGAGCGCCTGACGCAGCAGGCCTGCTTCGGCGCGGAGGGTCACAAGATCAAAGACGACGATCTGGGCGAGGCCGGAGAGCCCGTACTTCTGATCCTGGAGGCCGCCGACGGCCTCGAGCTCCACCTCGCCTGGCCCATCGGCGTCTACCTCGAGGGCACGACGACCGCGTACGTCGACGCGCTTACGGGGGTGCCGCTGGCTTGGGCGCTGCACTTCGAGTGTGACTGAGGGGCCGGACGGGAACATCGCTCTTGGGTTGGTGGCTGTTTCACACCTGCAAGAGGTTGGTCGCAGGTAATCCGTATCAAGCCCCATCGGCTTGCGCGGTCCAACTGGGACAACGTTCGCACGCTCACATCTGGGATCTGAAAATGCTACGCCAGCCAGAGCTGCTGGGACTCCTCGCCCTCCAACAAAGCCAGGACCTTGTGATGCAGGCCATCGAAGTCCCGACCGGACATGCCCACAAAGAGGTCGCCGGAGGCGGCCTCGGAGACGATGGCGTCGGCCATGGTCTCCACGTCGGGGTAGACATGGGCGGCGACGCCGCGTTCTCGGAGCGCGTCGGCGACCGCGTGGGGATCGAGGTACTCGTCTTCGGCGAGGGTGTCGTTCTTGACCAGGGGCTGGCTCAGGAAGACACGGTCGGCACAGGACAGCGCTTCCACATACTCGTCCTGGAAGATGCGGCGGCGGGAGGTGTTGCTCTCGAAGTGGTACGCGGCCAGGAGGCGGCCCGGGCGGTAGCCCGCCTTGAGGCCCTCCAGGGTGCGGCGCACAGCCGTCGGGTGGTGTGCGAAGTCGTCAAGGACACGCACACCGCGGGCCTCGCCCAGGAGCTGCTGGCGCTTCATGATGCCCCGGAACCTGATGAGGGCCTCCGCGCCCCTCGCCAGGGGCACGCCGCATTCCCGGGCGAGAAGCAGCGCGGCCATCGCGTTCTGTACATTGTGGAGCCCCGTCATGGGCAGGTGTACGTCGGCTACGGCCTTGTGCCGGCCCGTAGGGAGGCGTCGCACCAGGCGGAAGTCCGTTGCACCCGGGCGCCAGTTGATGTTCGTCGCTGTCCACTCCTCGTCACCCCTGGTCCCGTAGACCTGGACAGGGCAGCGGGCGTCTTTCACCACGTCCAAGGCCTCCGGGAAGCCCGAGCAGACCGTGAGCGCGCCCTCGGCGGGGATCAGGTCCGTGAACTTGCAAAAGGCCTCTTTGACGTGATCCAGGTCTCGATAGATGTCCGCGTGGTCAAACTCCACGGAGGTGATCGCCGCGAAGAAGGGCTTGTAGTGCAGGAACTTGGGCTGCTTGTCGAAGTACGCTGTGTCGTACTCGTCGCCCTCGATGACGAAGTGTCGCCCGCCCCCGATGCGGTAGTTGGTGCCCATGTTCATGGGGATGCCGCCCACCATGTACGAGGGATCGAGGCCTGCGTCCAGCAAGATCCACGCGACCAGGGAGGTCAGGGTCGTCTTGCCGTGGGTCCCGGCCAGGACCACGGAGAGGCGGTCTTCGAGGAAGAAGCGCTGGATCGCCTGGGGCAGGGAGATGATCTCCACGCCCTGCTCCCGCGCGGCCACGGCCTCGGGGTTGTCCCGCCGGGCCACGTTGCCCATGACCACCACGTCGGGCCGATGATTCAGGTTCTCCGCCCGGTAACCCTTCGTCACGGAGATCTCGAGGCTCGTGAGGAAGGTGCTCATCGGGGGATAGAAGTTCGCATCCGAGCCGGTCACGAGGTGTCCCGCGTCTCGCAGCATGCCGGCGAGCGCGGCCATCGCCGTCCCGCAGATTCCGGTGATGTGTACCTTGATCATCGCGTAACCCTCCGCGCATGGTACTCCACTACAGAGTTTAGATCCTCGTGCGCACGCGACCAAAAAATGGGCGGGAGACTACGGAGGGGTGCCGTCCCAGTCCTTGAGGAGACCCTCGGTCATGATCAGGC
>CAZNWW010000404.1:0-4455 GCA_964576155.1 uncultured Myxococcales bacterium
ACTTCGGTGCGGTTGTGTCCGAACATCTCAACCGGGGAGTTTCTTAGGAGCGCAGGGACGGCCGGGTTGGACCGGAACAACCGGTGGCGTCATGCTAGCGATCCGGGGATACTCGTGTCATGCAAAGTCGACACCTCATCACTCTGCTCCTTACGATCTTCATCCTCCCGGCGGCGTACGCGGACGACGTGCCCACTGGTACCCGGACGAACTGGCGCCACAAGCGAACCCCCATCTTCACCACCTCCCAGGGAGTGCCGTACCACCGCTGCCGAGACGGGTTGGTCGCCTCGGACAGACCCCAGGAGCTGATCTGCAAGTTCGCCTACGGTCCCTGGGACAAAGATCTGGAGGACGAGGACGTTGAACTGTTCGTGCTCGCCGAAGGGGAGAAGACGTGGCGCCGGGTCGGTGTCGGCAGGACCGGGAAGGACGGACACGGGGACCGGGCACGGGGCATCCACGATCTGGGCGGCTGGCTGATCTTCTCCATCCCGGAGGCAAGCGCGCTGTCCGTGGGGCGGCATCGCTTCCGGGCCGTGGTACGTGGGGACGGCACGGCGGCCGAGGCTACTCTCTGGATAGCGACGTCGGGGAGCGCTGTAGTGATCTTCGACATAGACGGCACCCTCACGATCAGTGACAGCGAGCTGACCCAGGAGCTGGTCGCGGCCGGCACCCGGAAGCGCTACCACCAGAAGATCCACCCCGGCGCGGCGGATGTCGTACGCGCCCGCGCCGCAGCGGGTGCGCTCCCGGTCTACGTCTCCGCCCGTCCTGATCGTCTCACCGCGCGGACCCGGTCCTGGCTGGACGCGGAGGAGCTCCCCGCCGGCCCTCTGCGGCTCCAGTCCAGCGTCGTGGGATCCGTCTCCAAGAGCCGCACCGAGAGCTACAAAGAGGGCTTTGTCGCCGCCCTCCTGGAGCGAGGGCTGTCCGTGGTCGCTGCCTACGGCAACGCGGTCACGGACATCGACGCCTACCTGGGTGCAGGCCTCGACCCGACGCAGATCTTCATCGTCGGTCCGCATCGGGGAGAGAAGGGGACCGTTCCGGTTGCAGACTATCGCGAGCATCTGAAGACGCTGATCCCGCTGTCAGAGTGATCCCCCTTGCGACCACAAGGTCGCCGGTACACAATCGCCCCCATGGACGCGTTCGGACACTTCATCGTGCGTCACCGCTGGCCCGTGCTGGTCCTCACCCTGGGGCTTGCCGCGTGGCTGGGGTCGCAGCTGATCCCCCTCTCGGGGGTGAAGTACGATTTTTCGGTACGCCGGCTCTTCGACTCCAGCCCCGACAGGGTGGAGCTCCTACGGAAGTTCCAGGAGGATTTCGGTGACGACGTGGGCTGGGTCGGCGTCCTCTACGCCACCCGGGACCCCGACGCAGCCCGAGGGATCTTCGAGCCCGAGGTGCTGAAATCCATGGCTCGGGTCCAGAACTGGCTGGCGACCCGTCCGGAGATGGAGATCGGGACGGCCACCTCGATCCTGGACGCCGCGGACCTGCACTCCCCAACGATCCGGTCTGGGATCCTCCGCATCGCCCTGGAGATGGAGCCACCTGATCCGGCGGCCCTGAAAGAGGCGGCGACCCGCCTGCTGAATCACGAGATCTATCGAGGCCGTCTGATCTCGCAGAGCGGGGACACCGCTTTGGTGATCTGTCGTTTCGACCCGGATCACCATGACGAGCAGGACCGGGAGCCGGCCCTCGTCGCGCTGGATGAGCTGGTGGAGGCAGAGCGGAATCGGGTGGGCGACCAGGTCACCGTGGAGCCCATCGGGCTGCCCGTGGTGGGTCGGAACCTCACCGCGCTGGCCCAGGGTGACATCATCCGCTTCACACCCATCGTCCTCCTGGTGATCACCGTCGTCCTCCTGATCTTCTTCCGAAGCGCCATAGTGGCCAGCATCGCTCTGGGCACCGTGTTCATCACCATGATCGCCGGCGTCGGCCTCTTGCAGGCCCTGGGCGAGCCGATCAATATCATCAACAATACGATCCCCACGATCCTGATGGTTGTGGGGATCGCTGAGGCGATCCACCTCATCGAGCGGATCCACGGAGAGCGCCGGGCGGGACGACCGCCGCGAGAGGCCGCGGCCGAGGGCACGGCGCGCATGGTCGCACCCTGCCTGCTGACCATGCTCACCACCGCGGTGGGCTTCGGCTCCCTGGCCAGCGCGCACATCCCCATCCTGCGCAACTACGGCATCTTCACCGCGGCCGCGGTCCTCCTCGCAGCGCTGTTCAACCTGACCCTGATCCCGGCAGCCCTGTCCTTCGGGTCCCGGCGGAAGGCGCGCGTCCAGCGCACCCGGCGCTCCGAGCAGGTCCTCGGATGGATCGCCGACAGCACGATCCGCCACCCGCGCATCATCTTCGGGCTCTTCCTGACCTTCATGGCCGGGTCCCTGGCCTACGCCATAGTCGGCATCGACATAAACTCCAGGGTCATGGAAGAGGCCACCGAAGACAACCCGGTGCGCCAGGCCCTGGACCGGGCCGAGGCCCGCATGTCCGGGGTGCTCACCCACGAGATCTACATCCGAGGGGCCGACGATGCGGTGCGCGATCCGCGCCTCATCCTCGCGCTCGATCGACTGGATCGGGCCCTGATGGAGGACCCCGCTTTCCATGGGTACCTGGACCGGGTCGACACCCTCGCTGACCTGGTGCGGGAGATGGGCCGGGGCTTCCACCGGGGGGTGGACGATCGGGGCCTCCCCGAGAATGAAGAGGTGCTGGCGGACCTGCTCCTCCTGCTCGAGTCCGGCGCAGAAGACGAGCTGAACCGCTACGCATCCTTCACATACGACGCCACCCGGATCTCCCTGGTAGTCCGTGACAACGGCAGCAAGGCCTGGGCCAGATTGCGGCCGCGCTGCGAGGCCCTCCTGGACGAGCTGATCCGGGACGATCCAGCCCTGGGGGCCCGGTTCGACCCGGTGATCACCGGCACCATGACCTACGTGGACGACACCCTGGATTTCATCATCCAGGACATGATCACCAGCGTCGGCCTGGCCTTCCTGATCATAATGGTCCTCATGGCTTTGCTCTTCCGGTCCCTGCGCACGGGCCTGATCTCCATGCTCCCCAACCTCTTCCCTCTCATCGGGACCGCGGGGCTCATGGCCTTGCTGGGCATCCCCCTGCGGCTCTCCACCCTGATCCTCTTCGCCATCTGCCTGGGCATCGCGGTAGACGACACGATCCATTTCCTGGCCCGGTTCCGCCAGGAGGTCCGCGACGGCCACTCCGCGGAGGACGCGATCCGCACCACGATGACCACATCCGGGAGGGCCATGACCCTGACAACGATCCTCCTCGTGGCGGGCTTCCTGGTGAACATCTCCAGCGACTTCCTGGCCCGGCAGCAGTTCGGCTTCCTCGCCGGCGTAACCTTGATCCTGGCCCTCCTGGGGGACTTCTTCCTCCTGGCCCCCTGCATCCTCCTGACGCGCCTGGACCGGGTGTTCCGTCGCTGATAAAATCCCCGGAGACGAGGAGGACGGATGGCAGAGTTCAAGGCGGTTGTCGACTTCCTGCTGGGGCTCGTATGGGAGACCCCGGAGGTGATGCCATGGTTCGTGGTGCTCCTCCTCGGGACAGGGCTCTTCCTGACGGTGCGGCTGGGCTTTATCCAGTTACGCAGGCTCTGGCACAGCGTCAAGGTGGTGGCCGGACGATATGACGACGAGCACGATCCCGGGGAGGTGACACACTTCCAGGCCCTCTCGGCGGCCCTCTCGGCGACCGTGGGCATCGGGAACATAGCGGGGGTGGCCCTCGCTATCCACTGGGGCGGCCCCGGCGCGCTGTTCTGGATGTGGCTCACTGCGTTCTTCGGCATGGCCTCCAAGTTCACCGAATGCACCCTCGCATTGAAGTACCGCACCATCGAGACCGATGGAGAGGTGGCGGGCGGACCCATGTACTACATGCGGGACGGCCTCAAGGGGAAGTGGGTCTGGATCGCCCCGGTCTTCGCCATGTGCGCGGTCATCTCCAGCTTCGGTTCAGGCAACGCGGTCCAGGCCAACACCATGGCCGACACCTTCCGGGCCAGCTTCGGTATCTCGACCTGGATCACCGGCGCCATCTCCGCAGCCCTGGTGGGCATCGTGATCATTGGCGGGATCCGCCGCATCGCCGCTGTGGCCAGCCGCATCGTCCCCTTGATGGCCGCGGTCTATGTCGCCGGCGGCCTGCTCATCCTCATCATGAACGCGGGCGCGGTGCCGGATGCGATCGGCACCATCGTCAGCTCTGCGTTCAACCCGCCCGCCACCATCGGCGGCTTCGCCGGCTCCACCTTCCTGCTGACCATGCTCTGGGGTGTGAAGCGAGGGATCTTCTCCAACGAGGCGGGCCAGGGCAGCGCGCCCATCGCCCACGCAGCCGCGCGCACCGACGAGCCCGTGCGTGAGGGCGCGGTGGCGCTCA
>CAZNWW010000405.1:0-4448 GCA_964576155.1 uncultured Myxococcales bacterium
CCCCGTTCCCGAGGCAGATCTCCCGGTTCGCCTGCCCGAGGACGTGGAGATCACCGGCAAGGAATCCCCGCTGGTCACCATGGAGTCCTTCTGGAAGGTGGACTGTCCCGAATGCGGTGGCCCTGGCCGCCGGGAGACCGACACCATGGACACCTTCGTGGAGTCTTCGTGGTATCAGCTCCGCTATACGAGCGCCACGTCGAACGCCGCCGCCTTCGTGCCGGAAGAGATCGGTCATTGGGCGCCCGTGGACCAGTACATCGGCGGGGTCGAACACGCGGTGATGCACCTGCTCTACGCCCGGTTCTTCACCCGGATGCTCCGGGACCTGGGTTACCTCGAGGTGGACGAGCCCTTCCAGCGACTGCTCACCCAGGGCATGGTCTGCAAGGAGTTCCACTACATCGAAGTCCCTCGTGAGGACGGTGAAGGCAGTCGTAAACAGTACTTTTATCCAGATGAACTGACGGACCTGGACGGTAAAAAAGTCGTGAAGGCAGACCCGTCGGTGGAGGTCACCACGGGCCCCGTAGAGAAGATGTCCAAGACCAAGCGGAACGTTGTGGATCCGGACGAGATCATCAAGCGCTTCGGCGCGGACACCGCCCGATTCTTCATCATGTCCGACTCGGGCCCGAAGGACAACCTGGTGTGGAGCGAGCAGGGGGTCAACGGCGCCTGGCGCTATCTGGACCGTCTCTGGCGACTGGTGACGGATCACGTCGATGAGCTCCGAGGCGCGGATCTCACAGCCCTGGAGCAGGTCGAAAGCGGGGCCGCCTTGGACCTCCGCCGGGTAACCCATCGCACGATCAAGGCAGTGAGTCATGACATGGAGGTCTTCGGCTTCAATACCGCCGAGGCCCGCATGCGGGAGCTCTACAACTCCATGTCCAAGACCGCCCTGGCCCTGACCGCCACCGCGGAGGGCCTCGCGGCGTTCCGAGAGGGCGTGGAGTCCCTGGTCCTCCTCCTGGCGCCGCTCTGCCCTCACATTGCGGAGGAGCTCTGGGTCCGACTGGGTCACCGGACCCAGACCCTGGACACGCCATGGCCGACCTTCGACGCCGCGCTCTGCGTCGACGATACCATCGAGATGCCGGTGACGGTCAACGGCAAGGTCCGGGCGAAGCTCATGGTCTCCAAGGACGCCACCAAGGACGAGATAGAGCAGCTCGTCATGGCCAACGAGCGGGTGCAGCAGTTCATCAGCGGCAAGTCGATCCGCAAGGTAATCATCGTGCCCGGGCGGCTCGTGAACCTGGTGGTCGGGTGATCGGGCGCGCTTCGGTGGGCTCAGGACAAACTTGCCGCAGCAGCGCTAGACTTGTCTATGCGCAGAAGATAAACTTATCGCATAGGTACGTGCACATGAGAGGATTCCGATGCGCGATCGAGCTCTGATGGTTCTGGTCCTGGCAAACCTGACGGTCTCCTGTGGTGGAAACGGCAATCCCCTCCCCTCGGGTGGTGATTCTTGCGAGAAGCCCATGGGCCTGAAGTGCGGGAAGACCGTGGACGGGCAGGAAGCGGTCCTCTTGTGTACCCAGGGCCAGGTCTACGAGGTCTACGACATCTGCCAGGGCTCCTGCGGGAAGAACGCAGAGGACAAGCCCGTCTGTGTCGGCGAGGCCGCGGACGCGGCCACCGGGGACACACTCCCGACGGGGGATATAGTCGATGACCTCGGTGACGAAGACGACGCTGCGGACGACATTCCCTTCGACAACCCGTACATCATCCCCGACGGGACCACCTTCCCGGACCTCAAACCAGACGTGGTGCCCCCGAGCATCGTCAGCTCTGACCCGGCGGACGGCGAGGGCGGTGTGACCGTGCCCTTCGACGTTCGGATCACGTTCTCGGAGCCCCTCTACGCGGTTACCGTCGGGAAGACGACGGTCATCGTGAGCGACGCCGGCGGGGAGCAGCTCGACGGCGCGTACACTCTCGAGGGGAACGGAGAGATCGTCGTCTTCACACCGTCGTCCCCGGTGTTCCACTCCAGCCCCTACGAGGTCACCGTGGGTCCCATGCTCTCCGACCCCGCGGGGAACAAGTACGGCACCGAGACCTCGTTCAGCTTCTTCACCGGGCCCCATCCGGACGTGGCAGAGTATGCGACCCTCGCCGCAACCTACTCCCCGGTGATGTACGGAGAGACCACGTCGGGATATGCCAAGTACGACTACCCGACACAGTTCGATGCGGACGACAACTGGAACGGCGAAGACACCGTCGCCTACATGCAGACCGACGTGCAGTCCATCACCCCCGCGGTCTACTACTCAGTGATCGAGAGCAAGAGCCATTGGTTCCTCCTGTACGCCTATTACTGGCCGTACCGCTACACCGAGCAATCCGGAAACCGCTTCGGCAACGACATGTCCGGCGCGACGGTGGTGGTGCGGAAGCACGACGGCATGCCCATCATGGTGGACACCTACCACAAGAGCGATTACTCGGAGCTGTCCGATGCCTACGTGAGCGAAGCCTGTGAGTTGGTGCCCCTGGACGAGAACCCTGTGGACTACCGGTTCGAAGATCGGTTCCCCACGGAGCAGCTCTTCCCCAATGGACACTACGAGGCTTATCTCAGCGCGGGAAAACATGAATCCTGTCTCTGGCAGGACCGGAACAACACCATCTTCGACGGCTGCGTGCTCAACCCGGGCCTCATCAGTCAGATGGAGAAGGTCCAGTTCGTGTTCGGCGCCGGCCAGGTGGACTCCATCACCAAGGCGGGCGGCAGCTGGCCCACGAACAAGGAGGGCGTCAAGTACGAGCTCGTCCCGCTCCTGGAGTCGCTCTGGGCCCGCAGAACCCTCTACGGCCCGGGCCAGATCTGGCACGTGAGCTACGACTACGACAAACTCCAGGGTCGACCAGACCTTCCACACAGTGTCCCCGGGACCTTCCTGGACCCGGTCGGAAACGACAACGGGCGTCCGCCGTGGGCCTGGAAATGGCTGCCGGGGAACGGCGAGATCTATTACGAAATCCCCCGGGGCACCATGGTCCTGGATCCTGCTGTATGGTTCTCCCACCGCCACAACACCGACACCTCCGACCCCTGGCCCGACTGGAACCCGGAGACGGGCGCGGGCTGGTCCACCGAGTATTGCTTCAACCCCTACTTCAACCTGGACTTCCGCGAAATCGATCCCGACTGCAGCGTGCAGTAGGCCGAGGTCACGGGGTGTGCGTTGGGGAATCGTCATCTTCTGGGGGTTGGTCGGAGCGGGCGCGCTCCTGAGCAGCTTCCGGGTCAATTGGTTCGAGGTCAATCTCGGCGGCTTCGGGTTCAACCTCGGCTGGCCCGCCTTGGTCTATGCGGCTATCCTCGCTGCACGTAACGTGGTGCTCAAGCCGCAGCTCGAGTTGACACCCCGGGAGCTCCACGACTGGAGCAAGGTCCTCGAAGAAGAGACCGGGCGCATCGTAGAGCTGTACAGCGCCGGGATCTCCACCAGGGAGATAGCCGAGCGCCTGGAGACCGCTCGCGGGCTGCCCTGCGAGGTGACCTTGAAGTACATCATCGCAGTGGCTCGTTACCAGAAGAAGAACGTCGGAGCAACGGAGGACAAAGACTAGTTTGGATTCGAGCGGCATCAGGGACGCGGCCGCATGGCGCGGTCGCGGCGCAGTCCATGCGTTCACGGTCCGGTACGACCGGTGGCGCCTCTCCGCGCTCCTGGAGGCCGATGAGTTGGACGCAGACGCGGTGCGGCTCCTGGAGCACGCGCGGACCGGATTGATGAGCGCCCTGGGCGCTGCCTGGACCGATTCCATCGACCCATCACGGTTCCTGCAAAAGGCCTTGGAGCAGGCGAACCGCGAGACCTGGTATCGCGTCCGAACGAATCCCATGTGGGAGGATCGCTTCGTGGGAGTGCTCCTCGCGCTGAACGACGGCGACCAGGTCTGGCTGGGGCAGGCTGGCCATGGGCGGGTCTTCGGTGGGGACGGCATGGGATTCAGGGAGCTGCTGCGGCCCCAGACCGCTGCGTCCCGGATGATGGACGACGGGACCGCGCCCTCCTGGGACGAGGTCCCCGAGAATCTACGCAGGAAGCCCCTCCAAGGCCTCGGGCTGCCCCCCCTTGATTTCTCACCCCGTATCAAGGGTCCGATCCCGCGCGGGGCCTCTGGGGCTATTCTCCTGACCAGCTTCGCGGTGAGTGAGCTCGCACACCCCACGGAGTTCGGGGCCTTCCTCGAGGGAGAGGGTGGGGAGGAAGCGGGCCTCGGACGCTTGCTGGACTATTGTCGATCCCGTGACGCGTCGTCCGACGTGGGCGCAGTGAGCCTCACCTGGGGAGGTGAGCTCACCGGATGGGGGGCCGCGCCGGATTTCGGTGACGAGACCCTCCCGGAGGCTGAGGAGACCTGGCAGGCCATGGACCGGAGCGCTCGCGGGGACATGGCGATCCTGCGTAACCTGGCCC
>CAZNWW010000406.1:0-4443 GCA_964576155.1 uncultured Myxococcales bacterium
CGTCCACCAGCGCCTGCGCAAAGGACGGGGTATCCCGGCCCACCTCCCGCTGCCGGATGAAGGCCTTGTGCGGGCGCAATCGGTACTCGATGGGCTCCTCGATGGTGACGACATGGCGCCGCTGGTGGAGGTTGATCTCCTGGAGGAGGGCGGCGAGGGTGGAGGACTTGCCCGAGCCCGTGGCCCCGCTCACGAGGACGAGCCCGTGGCGCTGGACCGCCAGTTCTATGAGGTCCGGGTGGAGGTTGAGTCCCTCCAGGGTGGGAGTCGCGCCGGGCAGGAGCCTTACCGCGAGGCCGGGTCCGCGGCGGCTGTGCAGCGCGTTGATGCGGCAGCGCGTTCCGGCGATCACCCGAGAGATGTCGTGGGACCTGCGGTGGAGGTAGTCGTCCCATGCCCTGGGGTCCACCACCTCACGCAGCATCCCCTCGATATCCTCCCGGGTGAGGGGCTCTCCGATGGTCGTGAGCTCACCCTGTCGTCGGATCGTGGGCGGCAGGCCCACCTCCAGATGCAGGTCCGAGGCCTGTCGAGATGCAGCGAGGGACACCAGCGCGGCGAGGGTCATGATCCACCTCCTCCTCCGAACAACATCCTGGGCGGTGAAGTGTTCCTGCGCAAGCTCATCGGTCATGTGAAGGTTGACAGGTCGCTCCGCTGTTGTTAGATAGGTCTAACGAGGAGGCGATAGATGCACGCAACCACTCCCCCGATGGCTCTGACTCCGGCTCTGGAGGATTACCTCGAGACGATCTTCGAACTGGTCCGGGTCCGGAAGGTTGCGCGGGTCAAGGACATCGCTGCGGCCCGGGACGTCAAGGCAGGGTCCGTCTCCCCTGCCATGCGACGCCTGGCCGATCTAGGCCTGATCAAGTATCACCAGCGGGAGTACATCGACCTCACAGAGGAGGGCGAGATCGCCGCTCGTCGGGTGATGTCCCGGCACCGGATCCTGCGCCGGTTCTTCTTCGAGGTGCTCCGCATGGACGAGGGCGCAGCGGACAAGGAAGCCTGCGCGATCGAGCACAGCCTCACCAACGACGCGATGGACCGGTTGGTAAGGCTCTTCGAGTTCGTCCAGTCCTGCCCGGAGGGCCGCGTCAGCTTCATCGATCGATTTCACGCGTGCCCGATCGTCGATTCCTCGCAGCCCGACTGCGGCATTCGTTGCCAGCTCACCTCGGGGGTGAATGGGCGTGAGATTCCACGGATGACCCTCTTCGACCTCGGCCCCGGGCGGCCGGCGCGTGTGCAACGCGTGGAGGCAGAGGGCGCGGTCCGACAACGCCTGTTGGACATGGGCCTGATTCCAGGGGCACGGATCGAGGTCGAACGCACCGCGCCCGGGGGCGATCCCGTCTGGGTGAAGCTCCTGGGCAGCCAGCTTGCGCTCCGCCGGAAAGAGGCCGAAGCGATCCTCGTTCGGGAGGAGTGAGGTGCCTCTCAGCCCAAGGCAAACTCTCCGGATGGCCCTCGCCGGGAACCCGAACTGCGGTAAGACCACCCTCTTCAATACACTCACCGGGGCCCGACAGAAGGTCGGTAACTATCCCGGCGTCACCGTGGAGAGACGGGATGGTTTCTACAGCTACGGAGGCCGTCGAATCTCGGTGATCGATTTGCCCGGGACGTACAGCCTCTCGTCCTGGTCCCCTGAGGAGCGGGTTGCGCAGGCTGAGCTGGAGGGTGGTACGGTGGACGTCACCGTCGTGGTCGCTGACTCCACCAACCTGGGGCGCGGCCTGGTGCTCCTGGCTCAGGTGATGCAGCTCGGCGCGAACCCTGTGCTGGTTCTCAACATGGCTGACGAGGCGAGGGTGGCCGGGCAGGTCCTGGACCTCGATCTGCTGCGGGCCCTCCTGGGTTTCCCCGTCGTCGAAACGGTTGGGTCACGGCAGGAGGGGATCGATGAGCTGCGGGATGCGATCGAGGCCGCTGCGGTACATCCGGTGGAGGGGGACCGCCTGGTCCTTGGGGGGCGCATCGAGGGGGTGATCGCCCGGATCGTGGACCGCCTCGCAAAGACCGACGGGGTCGAGGGCCCCTTGCGTTGGCAGGCCACGCGGCTCCTGGTCGGGGACCCGGTCCACTCGTCCTCCATCGCAGACCTGGGCGAAGCCGGTGCCCGGCTCCTGGACGAGATCGAGCGAGAGCGCCGACGTCTCGAGGCGGCCACGGGGCTTGATGTCGGGGCCTTTGTCACCGAGCGGTACTTTGGATTCGTGGACGGCCTCCTCCAGGAGGTCATTGTCACGCACCCCCGCTCAGACGCCCGCCGGCTCTCCGATCGGGTGGACCGGGTCCTGGTGCATCGGACCCTGGGATTGCCGGTCTTCCTCGGCCTCATGTATGGGGTCTTCTGGCTTACATTCTCCCTGGGCGACCTGCCCATGGGTTGGATCGAGGAAGGCTTCACGGCCCTCGGCGCCTTGCTGGCGGGCGCGTGGCCCGCGGATGCAGCGCCGGCCCTGCGGTCCCTCGTCCTCGACGGCGTCATCGCCGGGGTAGGGGGCGTCGTGGTCTTCCTGCCCAACATCCTCCTGCTCTTCCTGGGCCTCGCCCTCCTGGAGGACACCGGCTACATGGCCCGGGCCGCGTTCCTCACGGACCGGCTGATGCATCGCTTCGGACTCCACGGCAAGAGCTTCCTGCCCATGGTGACCGGCTTCGGCTGCACGATCCCGGCGATCATGGGCACCCGCATCCTGGAGAACGAGAAGGACCGCCTGACGACGATGATGGTCCTCCCGCTGGTGCCCTGCGGCGCGCGGCTGCCCATCTGGATGCTCCTCATCCCCGCGTTCCTGACGGGCCCGTGGCGGGCGCCGATGCTGTGGTTCATCTACTTCTTCGGCGCGTTAATGGCCTTGGTCCTGGCGCTCGTCCTGCGGCGCACGGTCTTGCGGGGGGACGAGGTGCCCTTCGTGATGGAGCTGCCCCCGTACCGGATGCCCGCGCTGCGCGGGGTCCTGCAGAAGATGTTGGACCGGTCCTGGATGTATATGCGGAAGGCCGGGACCGTGATCCTGGGGATCTCGATCCTCCTCTGGGTAGCGACCTCCTATCCCAAGCCGGACGCCTACCGGGTCGATAAGTTGGTGGCCGGAGGCGCGGCGCTCTCAGAGAAGGAGATCGAGGCGCGACGCGGGGCCGAAGACCTGGAGTTTTCTGCTGCGGGCCGTCTTGGCAAGGTCCTGGAGCCCGTGGTGGCTCCCCTGGGCTTTGACTGGCGTCTCGCCACCGGGATGGTCGGCGCGTTCGCGGCCAAGGAGGTCTTCGTCGCTCAGATGGGCATCGTCTACTCCATCAGCGCGGCGGAAGAGGAGCCTGCGCCGCTCCGGGATCGACTCGGAGAGGACTACTCGACCGTGACCGGTATCTCCCTCATGCTGTTTCTACTCATCGCAACCCCATGTATGGCCACCGTCGCGGTGACCCGTCGGGAGTCGGGGAGCTGGAAATGGGCTGCGCTTCAGTTCGGCGGCCTCACCGCGTTGGCCTATGTCCTTTCGCTGATTGTCTTCCAGGTCGGCAGTCTCCTGGCCTGAGGGCGCTGCCGTGGTTCATTTTTCTTGACCATATTGTACGCATTTCTGTAGTAATACCTATGAATGCTCCCGTCCCGATCCCGGGCGAGCCTGATTGCAAGGAGAATCATGAAGAGTCCATCAATCGTTTTGATGTGCTGCCTGGTGGCGGCCATGGGTTGTTCCGGCGGAGATGACAAGCCATCGGGCTCCGCTGGCGATGACACCTTGTCGGCCCAGGGCGACACCCTGCCGGGGGACCTCAGGGGAGAGGACCAGCTCGTCGTCCCCGTCGATACGAACCCCGGCTTGGACACCTTGGAAATCTCGGAAGACATCCAGGCGGCTTTGGATACGACGACCCCGGACACAGACATCGCCGCCCCGGACGTGCCCGTCGAGCCCATCCAGTGCCTTGGTTCGGTCTATCCCGACTCGGGCCCCATAGACCCCGACAACCCGGTGTTTTCGGACGCCTACTACGATCAGGAGCAGGTGAGCGGCATGTTCGCACAGGCCAAGGCTGACGACATCAAAGCCTACAAGGCCTACAAAGCCGGCCACCTGTACCCGGAGCTCCTGGAATGCGCGTTCTGCGATTGCGGCTGTGAAGGCCCCCCATCGAACCACGTCTCCGCTGTGGATTGCTTCAAGGACATGCATGGCTTTACCTGAGGCGTCTGTCAGGATATAGCTCTCCGGGTCGAGAGCTTGGTACTCGAAGGCAAGACGGATGAAGAAGTGAAGGCCGCAGCCATGGAAGAGTTTCCAGCCCCCTAGAAATTGGTTTCTTGAACCAAGCCTGTCGTGCCTGTCTGGCCCGGATTGCCGATGGAGGGGCCGCCGCTTCCTCCTGGCCCGCCGCTGCCCATGGTGCAGTCGTTGGCGTTCTTCATTGTATCCAGGTTGGCCGCGC
>CAZNWW010000407.1:0-4442 GCA_964576155.1 uncultured Myxococcales bacterium
CCTTCAGGGCCGACGCTTGTCGGGGCTGAAGCCCCTCCCACAGTTGCGTTGTGAGTCGCTCCGCACTACCATCGTGCGGTACGAAGACCACGAGGGAACATGGCTCGCGTCCTTCTCCTCAACCCCCCTTGCGGGGGACGACCCAAGCTCCGCGACATGGCCTGCGGGGAGTCCACGAAGGCGGACTACTACTGGGCCCCCGCGGATCTGGTGATGCTCTCCGGGCTCCTGGACCGGGACCACGAGGTGCGCGTCCTGGACGCCGCCGTCGAGGGCCTCGGTCCGCGCCGGGGACTCGAGGCGGCACGAGACCATGCGCCCGACGTCGTGTTCTCCCTGACGGCCGCCGTGACCCTGGACGAGGACGCAGCCTTCTTTCGAGCGATGAAGGAGGCCCTCGACGTCCCCATCCACGTCCTCGGAGACATCCCCTCGTTCCTGCCGGATCTCGCTCGCCGACGCCTCGACGCTGCGGACCGGTTGATCCTCGACTTCTGCGATCCTGCCCTGGTCGACCTGGCTGCCGGAGCGTCGGGCTGGGTTCCGGGGACGCCGACCTCCCCGCTGCGAATTCCACGTCCCCGTCACGACCTGTTTCCGCTGAGGCGCTATCGGATGCCTTTCACCGCTTGGCGCGGGGTGGCCACGGTCCTCACCGCGACCGGCTGTCCCTTCAAGTGCAGCTTCTGCGCGTCCCACGGGCTGCCGCACCACCTGCGACCCATCGAGGATATCGTTGACGAGCTCACCTCCATCAGACAGCTGGGAATCCGTGAGGTGTACATCCGCGATCTGACCTTCGGGCCGGATCGGGCGCGAGCCTTGGAGTTGTCCCGGGCTATTGCGGATGCGGATCTCGGGATCTCCTGGTCCGCTGAATGCCGCGCCGAGATCCTGGATGATGAGGTGCTCGAGGCCATGGCAGGCGCGGGATGCGAAGTGATCCTCGTAGGCGTAGAGACGGGATCGCAGGAGGTGGCGCGACGGCTGGGCAAGCCCGTCGGGCACCGCGCCGGGCCTGTCCTGGCCACAGCGCGCCGGCTCGGGATCCGGGCTTGCGCCCACTTCGTGTTGGGGGTCCCCGGAGAGAGCAGGGCCGACGTGGAGGCGACCCTCCGGCTGGCCCGGGAGCTGCCCCTGGACTATGCATCGTTCAATCTCTACGCGCCCCGCCCCGGCTCCGCCCTGTGGGAGGAGCTGGTCCATTGCGGCCGCGTGAATCCCGACGATCCCGGTTCCCAGGATGTGTCCATCCAGGCCGAGTCCTACGGGGACGTCGACGCTCGGACATTGCGCGCCCTCTTTCGGCGCGGAGTGCTCTCTTTCTACTTCCGACCGTCCCAGGTCCTGCGCCTGGTTCGGGGTACCCCCTGGTCGACCCTGCTACGCCAGGGGACCGGGGTGCTCAGGCTGCTTATGGAGGCTGAATGATGGACGCCACACGACCCGACGGAACCTCCGTCATCATCCCCACCCTCGACGAAGAGGAGGGGATCGGTGCGACCCTCGAAGAGCTGGCCGCGGTCGCACCGGACCTCCCGCAGCCCGTGGAAGTCATCGTTGTCGACGACGGCTCCCGGGACCGCACCGCCGAGATCGCCGCGGAGCATGGATGCACGGTGATCCGGCACCCGGTGAACGCCGGCTACGGCGCGTCCCTCAAGACCGGCATACACGCCGCGTCCTATGAGCGCATCGCGATCACCGACGCGGACGGGACCTACCCGGCCGGGGAGCTGCCTGGGATGTTCCAGGAATTGGAGCGCTTCGACATGGTGGTCGGCGCGCGCACGGGGCCGCGCTATCGGCGTCGCGCGTTCCTGTCTCCCATGCGGAACGTGTTCCTGCTGCTCACGAACTTCGTGGTGGGCACCTGGATCCCCGACCCCAACTCCGGCTTGCGTGTGTTCCGGCGGAGCACCGCGCTGGGCCTCCTCCATGCGCTCCCGCGGGCGTTCTCCTTCACCACGACCATGACCCTGCTCATGACTCTCCAGGGGCGCTTCATCCGATTCCACCCGGTGGACTACCGGGCCCGGCTGGGGAAGCGGAAGATCCGTCCGGTCCGAGACACCCTGCGCGTCACGCAGACCCTCGTCGAGGTGATCCTGCGGTACAACCCGCTCAAGCTGTTCCTCCTCCTCGGCCTCATTCCCTTTCTTTTGGCGCCCGTCGCCTGGTGGCTGGCCCCCGACGGGGCCGACTGGATCGTGGGGGCCGTCTTCATCGGCGTCGCGTTCATCGTCTGGGGACAGGGCCTCATGGCGGCGGTCTCCGGTCGTGGCGAGGACACGGGATGAATCGAGTCCGGGCCGTCGCAGGGCTGGCGCTCTTCGTCCTCCTGGCACCAGCCGAGGTCCAAGGGGCCGGGAAGGAGCCCCCGCATTGGGTGGTCCCCGCGGGCCAGGAGGAGCGGATCCTCTCCCTGGTCGCGCCGAACCGTACCCTGGCTCCGGTGCTCCCAGGGACCTGGTTCGATCGCATCGAGATCACGGATGACGCGATCATCTTCGTGGTCTCGGGGAAGGAGCCGCCCGCGGGCCCGGTGTCGATCCACCTCGCCTGGGACTCGAGCGCCCCCTCGGACAAGGCCCCGCCTCCCTGGCACATCGATGTCAAAGGCGAAGCCGAGACCGACGCGGTCGCTCAGTCCGTAGCCTTGCTCCGGGGGCGCATCGAGGCGCGCCTGACCCGGGAGACCTATGGTAGCCTGCTCCACTATATGGCAGATCCAGGCGGAGATCTGAGGAGCGGGGCCTGGAAGTGGATGGAACGGGTGGCGGGCACCTTCGGCCTGGTGTGGCGGGAGCGGCGCGATCGAGGCCTCATCCAGTACACCCTTCGAGACGTGGAGGTCACAGCGCCGGCGGCGCCGACGTCGTGGATCCTGGTGTCCATCCTGGCCCTCGTTGCGGCGGGGCTCGTCGCGGGCGCCGGGCGTCTCCGCCGTGGAGTCCTGGACCCGGGGCAGCCTCGGACCTGGTGGCCGCTGCTGGCGGTAGCTGCGGCTGCGACCTTGGCTGTGGCTGCGTGGTGGCTACGCGCGCCCCTCTCAGAGGCGGGCACGATCGTGGCGGACCAGCCGCCCGGGGTGCTGGCCTGGCTGGTGCCGGCCCACCGGGAGTTCGTGGTTGCTCAGGTCTTCCTCCTGGCGGCCTGCCTGCTCACCGTCCTGGGGGTCGTAGATGTCTTTCGACGGGATCGCGGTCCCGGCTTCGGTCGGATCCTCGTGGAGACCGCTGGCGTCGGCGCGGTGTCCTTCCTGATCCGACTCGGCATGACCGCGCCGAACCTCTTCTCCCAGGGGGCGGGGGGCTTCGATCGGCTCCTCCGGTACGTCCCGGGGGAGGGCGGCATGAGCCTGGTCGCCGCCTGGGTCCTCCCGGACAGCGAGACAGGTTTCATCTGGAGTGCTGTAGGCGCCGCCGCAGGTGTTGCAGCCTTGGGCCCCCCCTTGCTCTATCTCCTGGGCCGGTCCTTGCGGATGTCTGCGGCGGTCAGCCTCCTGGCGGGCCTCGCGTTCGCGTGCTGGCCGCTCCACGCCGTGATCTCTTCCAGCGATCTCCTCGCCGGCCCGGTCCTTGCGGCCGGGATTGCGGGGTGGGCCTTCGCCGCCCATGCCGCTCAGCGGGACCGCCCGGGCGCTTTGCTGCCGGCCGCCGGGCTCCTGGCATGGGCTGTATGGTGCCGTCAGGACGGGCTCCTCGTCCTTCTGCCGGCGGTCGGCATCCTGCTGCCCTCAGCGCGACGATGGTCGCGTCGGCCCGAGCTTTGGGGCGCGGTTGCCTGGATCGGTCTTGCTTTGGCCTGCCGACTCCTGGCCTGGCCCGGGTCATCAGGTCCGGAACCCTGGATACCGGGAGAGGCCGCCTCGTCCCTCGGGGTCGCAGGTTATGGGATGTTCCCGTGGTGGCTCGTCTTCGTGATCCCGGGCGTGATCGCGTCCAGACGACAACGAGGTGCTGCGGTCCCGGCCATGCTTGGGTTCGCCGCCGCGGTGCTCTCCGTCCTGATCTTGCGACCTCTGGCGGGCTACGCGGCCTGGGTCGAGGGCGGCGCATTGGCGATGCCGTGGATCGCCCTGCTCTGCGGGATGGGTGTCGACGAGTTGGCAAAGAGGTTGCCAAGGCCGGCAGTTCGCGTGAGCCTCGTGGCGATGATCTTCGCGGGAGTCTTGATGACCCCGGCCCTCCATGCGGGACTGCTGGAGACCCGACGGGGGCCAGCGGTGTCGGATCGGGCGTTCCGAGATGCTCTGGAGCAGGTCGAGGCGCGCTGCGGGATCGTCGTGGCCGAAGGGGAGGGGACGGTGCCCGGAGACCCGGCGCGCCGGTATCGACTGATAGCGTGGGAGGAGTTCGAGCGAAACCCGGAGCGCCCCCGCGGGGATCAGGTGCTCACACCCTCGACCTGTAGTGCCCGGAAACTCTCCTGCTGGTACG
>CAZNWW010000408.1:0-4438 GCA_964576155.1 uncultured Myxococcales bacterium
TAGATCCACCTCTGTGCTGTGGATGCGATGGTTGCTGTGCCTCCGGCGCTTTACGGGTGGCACCGGCTTCGATAGACTCAGCCAGAACCAAGGTTGCAGGCAGGTGCATTGATGAAACACTTCAAGATTTTGTTTCTAGCATCCCTGATATGCAGCGTATTGTCTGCTGTGGCATGTGACAATGGCGGTGGCTCCGAGGCTGACGAAGACACCACCTCCGCGTCGGACACCACCTCCGCGTCGGACACTACCGACAAGGACACCTCCGATCCCGTCGAAGACCTCGCGCCGGAGCTCCCCGAGGAACCGGTCATCATCCCGATTCTGGAGATCACCACCCTGGCGATCCCCTTGATGCCGGTTGCTGCGGACGCCATAGCTCGGGCACCTGCATGGCTTCGCCCTGACCTGCGTATCCAGTTCGACATGCTCTTCGCAGATCAGCAGGAGGAGATGGCTGCGCTGATCCTGGGCGTGGAAGATCCGCGGCTCCTCGACGAGGTGGCCTTCATGCTGGCCCACGTGAGCCCGGAGATCCTGGTTGATCCGGGCTTCCATGCGCAGCTCCTCGTGGAGAGCGCCGCGGACATCTATGCAAAGGACGAGATCCTCGACTACGTGACCCTCGTGGACGTGGGCGTCCCGGATGAGGATGACGACTTCCACACCACCGCGACGTACATCGTCGAGACCGCGGAAGGCGACATCGAAGAGCGGACCATTGATCCCGAGATCTACTACTGGTTCGTGGTCCACCCCCGCATCGAGGACGAGTGGCCCTTCTACATCAACGGGTGGGCCCAGTGCCTGAAGCAGCCTGCGCAATGCCCCGTGACGCCGAACGAAGGCCAGTTCTGGCGGAACTTCCTCTGGGACGGCGCGCTGGAGGGAATGTACGAATGCCCCGGCTACTCCACCTGCCCGATCCTGGCCGACTTCCTGGTGGGGGAGGAGGTGCTGTGGAAGTCCGCGCCCAACGAAGTGGACGACAACGGCGCGCTGGGGGGAGTCACGAGGTTCGTCCTCGAGGCCTTGGATTTCGGGGCGATGGTCGGCGAGCGGCCGATCCAGCCCAACCGCATCTACGCTGTGAAGTGGGGCAACTGCGGGGAGCACGCAGACCTCACCTCGTCCGCGGCGAGGACCGGGCTTATCCCCGCACGCAACGTGGGTGCGCACACCAACGACCACACCTGGGACGAGGTCTGGGACGGGGTCGAGTGGATCGGCATGGAGCCCATCGGCGCGTTCATCGGCCACAAGAAATATTACGGGGACAACGTCTACGCCTGCACCTGGGCCCGGGGCGACTCCCTCATCACCACGGACTCCCAGACCTGGGGTGAGGCCTTCGACGCCGAGATCACCGTTACCGACGAGGCAGGCACCCCCGTGGACGGCGCGCGGGTGCTGATCTACGGGGCCAAGGACGACGGCTTGTGGTACTACGTGTACGAGGCCTTCGCCGATATCGAGGGGGTGGCCCGGGCCAACATCGGCCGGGCCCACGACTATGCCATGCTGGTGAAGACTCCCTTCGGCGAGTGGCCCGAGCCCGACACCCTGGGGCCTCTGGTCACCGGCCCCGTCGAGGACGACGTCTTTACCACAGCAGTGACGGTGTCCGGCCACATGGAGCCGGGCCCCGCGCCCGTGGAGACGGACCTGACCGGGGATGCCACTGCGGACGTGGACCTCCGCCTCGAGGTGCGGCTCGACGGGACACGGACCCTCCAGGCCACCCTCACGTACGACACCACGTTCTCCCGGGCCGACGGCGGCGCCAGGGTCCTGGGTTTCATCACCGACGCCGAGGGCTACAAGGCCTTCCAGGCGGGCGAGGATCCACCAGCTGTGACGTCGCTGCTGTTCGACGAGGCCGACGAAGTCCTCGGCGCCGAGCTTCCCCTGGATCGGGACTGGTACCTGGTCCTGGCGAACCCGGGCTTCCTCCACTCCGTGGTCCTGGGCGGGGCAACCATCACGGCGATCCCCTTGAACGGGGAGGACGAGGACTGGCCCGAGGCCATGGAGACTCCCTTCGAGATCCCGGCCGGGGGCCACATGGCCCTCCGCCTGGCACCGCAGGAGGGCTGATCCGCGCCCCATGTATCTCTTTCACCCCCTCTACGACCGGCACGGCCTCTCCAACCGCCTGATTCTGGCGGAGTCCTTCGTGCTGGGTCTTGCAGGCATCGGAGCCGCCTGGGTGCTCTTCCCGAAGTACGCGGGGCTGGTCTCCGTCTTCCTGGTGGGCTTTGCAGCCGCAGACACCCTGCAGCGGCTCTTCGACCGGAACCGTGACGACATCTGGCGCCGCGGGGACGGGTCATACCAGGCCAACGAGCGCCTGGCCTTCGCGATACTCTCGATGTTCACGGGACTCCTGGGAGCCTACGCCCTGATCTCCCTGGCCGCGCCGGTGGCGACCCTCGACCGGATCTTCGACCCTCAGCTTGCGCCCTTCGGCGGCCGCACCGCGGGGGATCTGGTTCTTCCCGGCTTCATGTCGCTCCTCGGGCACAACGCGCTCGTGATGATCGCCGGCTTCCTGGCCGCGTTGATCTATCGGGAGGGGGGGATCCTCCTGGTGTTGGGTTGGAACGCCTCCCTCTGGGGCAGCGCGTTCCCGGTGCTGGTGCGCCGCGCAGCCCCCGACGAAGGGCTGACAGCCGCTGCGGAGCTGGGTCGGCTCCTCCCGGGCATCCTGCCCCACCTGCTCCTGGAGTCCATGGCCTACGTCCTGGTGGCCATGGCCGGCGTGTTCCTGTCCAAGGGGCTCCAGCGGTATCGTCCGGGGTCGCCGGAGCTGCGCCGTGTCTTCGACGCGAGCGCCATGATCAGCGGCCTGGCCGTGCTCACGCTGCTCGCCGCCTGTGCGTGGGAGAGCCAGGTGTCGACCTGGGTATTGTCACGTCTATATCCCTGAATCAGAAGTTGACGCTCGGAGCGGCCATAAGGAGGGCACGGATGTCGTGGTCCGTGAAGCGAATCCCGGCGCCGAAGTAGTAGTCCCGCATCTTGGGATTCACGAGGTCGTCCGCGCCGCCGTAGAGGAAGACATGCCGGATCACCTCGAACTGGATCTGGGAGCGTAGCCGCGGGTTGTGGTTCATCGCGAAGTCGAAGAGGTCGAACTGGAAGTCCAGGCGTTCCTTGAAGAACGTGAAGTCGATCCCGATGCCGCCGGTGTTCTCCATGATCCCGAAACGCCCTGTGAGGAAATACCAGCGCTTCGCGAACTGGAATGTGAACTTCAGGGACGAGGTGGTCTTCGTCTGGTTCTCCTTGAGGACCGCGGGGAGGGCCGGGTCGTTGGTCTGGGTGATCGTGGTCGTCTGCTTCGTCGAGCCCCGGGGATCGTCCACGAGCTGGAAGAGGTAGTACTTGTCGTCCTTGGGCTGGAAGCGCAGCTCGAAGGCCGTACGCGCCGCCTTTTGGTTCCAGTACCAGGCTGAGGACATCTGCACGTGGGCCTGCATCAGCGTGTATTGCTTGATGAAGCTCGAGGTGTCGTCCACCACCTCCTCGACCTGCTCGATGAGCTTGTCATCGGTCAGCAGCCGCCCGATGGTGCCCTTGCCCGCCCGGACGTCCCGGGTTACCGCGCGCACGTCGTCCAGGACCTCGTCCAGCTTGCCGATGGAGACCTGGGCTGCGGCGAGGGTGCCTTTGAGGGTGCCGAGGGACGTCTCGACGTCGCCCTTGGAGCGGCCGATGACAGCGAGGGCCTCCTCGGAGATGGTCTTGAAGTTGTCCAGGGTCTGTCCCAGGGTCTTGCCGCCGGTGTCCGAGAGCTTCGCCATGTTGGCCGCGAAGCGATCCAGGTTTTTGAAGGTCCGATCGAGCTTCGACATCTGCGGCTTGATGCCGGTCTTCACCAGCTCCTCGAGGTCCGTGCCGAGACGAGAGATGGCCTCGGAGGTGTCCGCAAGGTTGGTGACCAGCTGCTCCACCTCTCCGGCGCTTATCAGCTCGTCGATGCGTCGGGCCACGGCCGCGGCGTTCTTGGACGTGGACGCCAGATCCGTGGCGATGGCGCTCACCGTTCCGTCGTCCACGAAGCCCTTCACTACTCCTGAAACGCGTTTAACATCGTCAGAGATATCTTTTATGTCCTCACTGATGCGTCCTGCATTCTCAACAATCACTTGAAGTCGTTCACCCCCCTCCTTGCCGCCCAGCACTGTGGAGAGTCCCTCGCTGACCTCGGCGAAATTGGTGACGATCTTCTCCATCTGCGGGTAGAGGTCCTCGACCTTGGACAGCTGCTCCATCACCGCGTCGAGGCCCGTCTTTCCGACCACGTTCGGGATCTCCTCTCCGGCGGCGATGGGCTCGCCCTGGATCCCGGGCAGCAACGAGAGGAAGTAGTCACCCAGGATCGATGAGTTCTCCCTGAACACCACGGCGCCGCCCTCGTGGGGCCCGGACTCCC
>CAZNWW010000409.1:0-4436 GCA_964576155.1 uncultured Myxococcales bacterium
GTGGTGGGCGCCGCCACGGCCCTGTTCGCTGCGAGCATCGGCCTGGTCCAGCGGGACATCAAGAAGGTGCTCGCCTACTCCACGGTGAGCCAGCTCGGCTACATGTTCCTGGCGGTGGGCACCGGCGCCTACGCCGCAGGGGTCTTCCACCTGACCACCCACGCATTCTTCAAGGCCTGCCTCTTCCTCGGCGCCGGCTCTGTGATTCACGCCATGGCCGGGGAGCAGGACCTCTTCAAGTTCGGCGGACTCGGGAAGAAGATGCGGATCACGCAGGTAACCTTCCTGGTCTCCACCCTGGCCATCGCCGGGCTGCCGCCCCTGGCCGGGTTCTTCTCCAAGGACGCCATCCTCTTCCACGCGTTCGCGGGCGATACTCCCTACCCGATGCTCTATAAAGTTCTCTGGGGGATGGGCATCGCGGGCGCGGCGATGACGGCGTTCTACATGATGAGGCTCTACTGGCTGACCTTCCACGGCGAGCGCCGCATGGATGATCACGCCTGGGAACACGCGCACGAATCGCCATGGACCATGACGGTCCCGCTCATCGTCCTGGCGGGGGCCGCGGCAGTCGCAGGCCTCCTGGGCATCCCGGGAGAGCACGACATCTTCCACCACTGGCTCGAACCGGTCGTCGGGGCCTACCAGGTCCACGTCACAGAGGCGGGGCATCACTGGGAGATCCCCCTGATGGTGGTCTCGGTGCTCGTCGGAGCCGGTGGCCTGGCGGCCGCCTGGTTCCTCTACCGAAAGGGACCCGACGGCACGCCGGCGAAGCTCGCTGCGGCTTTCGCCCCTGCGCACAAGGCGCTGTTCAACAAGTACTGGGTCGACGAACTCTACGACCTCGTGGTGATCCGTCCCCTGCGCTTCATCGCCACCTGGACCCACCGCATCGGGGACCGTGTCTTCATCGACACCCTCGGGGTCCATGGCAGCGCGTTCGGGGTGAAGATCCTCGGGATGATCCCCCGAATCTACCAGAACGGGGACCTGCACCGATACCTGGCGGCGATCATCCTGGCCGTCGCCCTGATCATCTACCTGGTATAGGGAGGGGAACATGACGTTTCCTGTCCTCAGCCTCCTCCTCGCCACCCCGTTGGCCGGAGCCGCGCTCATCGCCCTGATCCCCCGGGAGCAGAAGGACGTCATCCGGGCGCTCGGCCTCCTCACCACCCTGGTGATCTTCGCCGCATCAGTGGTGATGTACGTGAAGTTCGACGCGGCGTCCGCGGCCTTCCAGTTCGAGGAGAAGCGGGCCTGGATCCCGTCGACGATTTTCTATCACGTGGGCGTGGACGGCATCAGCCTGCTCCTGGTGATGCTCACGACCCTCCTGTCGCCCTTGGTCCTCCTCGGCGCGTGGAAGGGGATCCAGGGCAGGGTGAAGGAGTTCGTCATCACCTACCTCTTCCTCGAGGCGGGCATGCTCGGCTCCTTCCTGGCCATCGACCTCTTCCTGTTCTACGTGGCCTGGGAGTTCATGCTGATCCCCATGTACCTGATCATCGGGATCTGGGGCGGGAAGCGACGGCACATGGCCACGGTGAAGTTCGTGATCTACACCATGGTGGGCAGCCTCCTGATGCTCGCGGGCATCCTGTATCTGCATTGGAAGACCGGGGCGACGACCTTCTCGTACACAGAGACCCTGGCCATCCTCACGCAGACTGACGGCAGGCCGGTGCTCTCAGTCATGGAGCAGGTCCTCCTGTTCCTGGCCTTCGGCCTTGCGTTCGCTATCAAGGTCCCCCTCTTTCCGTTCCATACATGGCTGCCGGACGCGCACGTGGAGGCGCCGACACCAGGCAGCGTTGTGCTGGCCGGCGTCCTGCTCAAGCTGGGAACTTACGGCTTCCTGCGGTTCTGTATCCCGTTCTTCCCGCACGCTGCCGGCCTGGCATCCTGGCCGATCATGACCCTGGCGGTGGTAGGGATCATCTATGGATCCCTGAACGCCTACGCCCAATCGGACATCAAGAAGCTCGTGGCCTACTCCTCGGTGGCGCATCTGGGCTTCGTGGTCCTGGGCATGTTCGCGCTTACTCCTGAGGGCGTGAGCGGCAGTATCATTCAAATGGTGAACCATGGGTTCAGCACCGGGGCGCTGTTCCTCTGTGTGGGCTTCCTCTACGAGCGACGTCATACGCGTGAGATCGCGGACTTCGGCGGCGTGGCCCGGGCCATGCCCGTGTTCACGGCGATGTTCCTGCTGGTAACCCTCTCCTCTATCGGCGTTCCAGGGACCAACGGGTTCGTGGGCGAGTTCCTGATCCTGGCGGGGGTCTTCCGGGAGGGCGTCGCGTCGGTGATCGAGCCGGGGCTCCTCTCCTGGCGGAACATGATGCTCCTCTTCGGCGTCCTGGCCACCTCGGGCATCATCCTGGGCGCGGTGTACATGCTCTCAATGTTCCGCAGGGTGATGTTCGGTCCGGTGACCCACGAGGAGAACGGGAAGCTGAAGGATCTGTCTGTGCGGGAGGTCGTCGTGATGCTCCCCCTGCTCGCCATGATCCTCGCCATAGGCCTGGGGCCGAACCTGTTCCTGTCCAAGACCCAGGCGTCGGTGGACCAGTACGTGGAGCGCTACCGCGATCGGATCATGGAGGTGCGGAACCCCGCCACCGCGGAGCGCAATCGAACCGCCGTGCTCAAGGCCATCGAGACCCACCTGGGGCCTGGACTCACCGGACTCCCTCGATCCGAGCCGGGGAGCCAGCGACCCGGACAGGGAGGGCGTTGACATGATCAAGGACCTGAACACCCTCTCGCCTTTATTGATCGTCGGCGCCACCGCATGTCTGGTACTCATGGTGGACGTCTTCTCGCGGCGGACCAAGGACAGCCCCTCCGGGCACCTGGGCTGGATAAACGCCGTGGGAAACCTGCTGGCCTTCGGCTTGGTCTTCAAGAAGTGGTATTGGGGTGGAGTCGCCCTGACCTCGCCCTTCCTCAGTACCCTGATCACAGCAGATCTCTACGCCCTGTTCCTCTGGGGGGGGATCGCCCTCTTCGTGGCCTTGGCGAGCCTCTCTTCCGTGGGCTACGACCGGGAGAACCGGCTCCACCATGGGGAGTACTACGCGCTCCTCTCCCTCGCCGGCCTGGGCATGATGCTCATGGTCTCGGCGATCGACCTCGTGGTCTTCTTCATCGCGCTCGAGACCATGTCCCTGGCGGTCTATGCGCTGGTGGCCATGAAGCGGTTCTCGGCGAGATCTGCTGAGGCGGGTCTGAAATACTTCTTTGCGGGTGCGTTGGCCTCCGCGTTCATGCTCTACGGCATCGCGTTGGTCTGGGGCGAGGTCGGGCGCACAGACTACTACCAGCTCGGCAACCTCCTGCCTCAAGGGGTGAGCACCCTGGCGTATGTGGGGCTGATCTTTATCCTCGTCGGCTTCGCTTTCAAGGTGGCCCTGGCGCCGTTCCACCTCTGGACGCCCGACGCGTACCAGGGGGCTCCCGCACCGGTGACAGGCCTCATGGCCAGCGGCGTCAAGGTGGCCGCGTTCGGCGCGCTGTTCCGGTTCTTCTTCGTCTCCGGGGCCGATGCAGCGGGGGCGGGGTTCCCGCTGGAAATCTCCGAGTTGATCCTGTGGCTGTCGGTGATCACTTTGTTCCTGGGCAGCCTCGTGGCCCTGCACCAGACCGACGTCAAGCGAATCCTGGCCTACTCCAGCGTGGTCCACGCGGGGTACATGGGCCTGGGCATCCTGGCCCTCCCGGCGGAGGGGGCGGCGACCATGGCCGGCTCCCTGCCGTTCTACCTCGTCGCGTACGGCGCCGGCAATGTGGGCGCGTTCATCATCATCGCCATGCTCGAGACCCGTGAACGGGAGGCCGTCACCCTGACCTCCATCCGGGGCCTGGCCAAGCGGCGTCCCTTCGCAGCCTTCGCATTGACGGTTTGCCTGGTCTCCCTGGCGGGCTTCCCGCCGACCATCGGGTTCATGGGCAAGTTCTACCTGTTCAGGGACATCATCGTCCTGAGCCAGGGCAAGCTCACCTGGTTGATCGTTGTAGCGCTGGGTGCGAGCCTCGTGAGCGTCTGGTACTACCTGGCCCCGGTTCTGTCGATGTACATGAAGGAGCCGGAGGAGAAGCCGGCCCCGATGATAACGAGCCCGACCATGACCTTCGCGTTGGTCCTGGCCCTGGTAGCCATCCTAGGCCTCGGCCTCATGCCCAGCCCCCTGGCCCACCGCGCCAAGCGCGCAGCCTCCACCGTCCCGGTGGCCGGCCGCACAATGGACAAGGAGAAGGTCTCGAACCTCGCCCCCTTCGCGCGAGGCGAGTTCAAGCAGAAAGAGAAGGCTCAGTAGACACATTCTCCTTCCCCCGTCATCCCGAGCAAACGAAAGCGAGAGCGCCGAAGAGCCTCTGACCCCGATTCCCCTGTGGGAGGGGCCTCTGGCCCCGATTCCCCTGTG
>CAZNWW010000410.1:0-4189 GCA_964576155.1 uncultured Myxococcales bacterium
CTGGGCCTCGGCCCCGTGAACGGATCGGAGGCCATCAACCAGGCCGCCCAGGCCCACGCGAACTACTACATCTTCCACTGCGGACAATACCAGGAGACCGGGCTCAGCCCCCACTCGGAGAACTCCGAGTGGCCCGAGGGGTTCACCGGCGAAAACTTCGCCAACCGGATGAACCACTTCGGCTACTTGGAGACACCGGGTTGGGAGGTCATGGCCTTTGTCGGAAATCCCGAGGCAGCGGTGGACGGGTGGATGGCGACCCTGTACCACCGGATCCCCTTCGTCCATCCGGCGACCGCGGTGGCGGGATACGGCATCGCTACCCCGGGCTGCCAGTGGTGGGCCAGCGGCGTGGACGTCATGAACTTCGGCCTGGGTCCAGACAGCACAGATGAGCCCGTGCGCTACCCCTGGCACGGCCAGACCGGCGTGTCGAAGTCCTGGGACGGTGCGGAGAGTCCCCAGCCGCCGTTACCCCAGGGCGCTTCCTATCCCAGCGGACCGGTGATCACTCTCACTTTTCCGTCGGGTGCTTTCAAGGTATCGTCGCACCGCCTCCTGGATCCCGAAGGCTCTGAAGTTGCCCACCAGTTCGTCGATCCGGGGAACGATCCCCACGGTTTTCTCTCCCGGACGGTCTCGCTCTACGCGCTGAGCCCGCTCCAGGGAGATGCAACGTACACTGTTGATCTCCGAGGCAGCTGGAAGGGCGCGGAGACCACATGGGAGTGGCAGTTCACTACAGGACCCTGACGTCACCAGAACCAGATCACAGGAAGGTCGACACGGCATGAAGAACAAGGAGAAGGGAGCCCAGGTGCTCCGTGGCTTCTGCATGGGCTGCGCGGACGTGATCCCCGGCGTGAGCGGCGGAACGATGGCCCTCATCCTGGGGATTTACGAACGCCTGATCCACTCGATCCGCCTCATGGATGTCCGCCTCTTCGGGCTCCTCTTCCGCAAGGACTTCTGGGTGGCCCTGATAAAGGGCCTTTATACCGAGGCCGCGACGGGGGACGAGGAGCTGGTTCGCCGGGTGAAGGCGGCACATTTCCTGGCGTTCCTGGTCCTCGGGATCCTCCTTGCGGTGGTCGCGGCAGCGCGTGCCATCAAGTATTCGATGCATACACATCCCGTACCAACCAACGCGTTCTTCTTCGGCCTGGTCCTGATCTCCATCCGAGTCCCCTTCAAGCACATGCGCCGCGTCGATGCATGGCCCCTGGGCGCCGCGGCGGTGTTCGCGGTGATGACCTATATCGTCGTCGGACTCGAGCTGATTCAGGGTACATCAGATCCGGCCTACTGGTATCTCTTCGTCTGCGGCGCCATCGCTATCAGCGCGATGATCCTGCCTGGCATCTCCGGGGCGTTCTTCCTCCTGCTCCTGGGGGTCTACCAGCCGGTCCTCTCCGCGGTCGACCGACTTGTACACGAACAACATCTGGCCTCCGCCATCCCGTTGCTGGTTCTCATCTGCGGAATCGTCGTCGGGGTGATCGTGTTCTCAAGGGTGCTCCACTGGTTCCTCTCCAACCATCACGACGCGACGATGGGCGCGCTGGTTGGGTTGATGCTCGGCTCCCTGCGTGTCCTCTGGCCGTTCAAGGAGGCAATGGATCCGCGTGCACACGGGGCCCCGTCGAATCGACTGCCCGTGGTCGACGGCGGACTCGACCCGAATCTCTGGCCGGCCCTCGGCACCCTCGCCGCGGGGATCATCATCGTGCTGATTCTCGAGCGCCTTGGGGACAAACAGCGTGTCGAGAAGCAGTGAACCAAGGCGCCTTTGCGAACGGAGCGATTGACATGCGTCGATACTTGATTGGCCTGATTCTGGTTGCTTGCATGGGTACCTCCGTGGTGGTCCAGGGAGCCATGCCCGATGAGCCCGGTCCCTCCGGCGACGACGACGAGATCGTCCCCCTCACAGGAACCACTGAGGACGGTGAGGAGGCCCCGGTAATACTGACCGTGGTCCCGGCGGCCCGGGAGATGGACCCCGTCGCTGTGCCTGCACCGATCTGCGGCCCCGGGGAATCCAAGGCTTGCGAGACGCTCCACGAGACCCTCAAGCGGGACCTTACCCTGAGCGCATTCTTCTCAGTCCTCCCGGTCCAGAGCTATCTGGCCGACATGGAATCGGAGACCCTGAAGCGAACAAAGTGGGAGGACTGGTTCAACGTCGGCGCCCGGTACCTGGTCAAGGTCGACGTCACCGGGGCAGGCGCAGACCATGACATCGCCTTCCGCCTCTACGACGTCTCCAACCGCTCGGTCCTCGAGGTCGCGGGCCAGGACTCAAGCGGCGTGAAGACCGATGAGATCATTCCCACGACCCACGACTTCGTCAACGAGCTGATCCGGACGGTGACGGGGATGCCCGGACTCCTCGGAAGCACGATCCTATACTCCGCCAAGAGCAGCAAGACCACCCGGGCCGTCTACTCCATCGGCATCGACGGGAGCGGCCGCCGGGCCCTGGCCGGCGGGGCCACGCTCAACATGTTCCCGTCCATGGTCGGCGGCGTCCTGGTGTACACCTCGTTCAAGGCCGGCAAACCCGACATCTACGTAAACGGGCGGAAGGTGACCAAGGACGGCCGGCATTACCGGGGCGCGCGGCTCTCCCCCGACGGGAGCATCCTGGCAGCGGCCGCGGACGACGGCGGCCAGTCCGAGATCTTCCTCATGAGCACAGAGGGCAAGGTCCTGCGCAACCTCACGAACTCCTGGTCCGACGAAGTCTCCCCCACCTGGTCCCCGGACGGAGGAAAGATCGCGTACGTCTCGAACCGCACCGGCGGCCCTCAGATCTACGTGATGGGGCGTGACGGCGGCGGCCAGCGCCGGGTGACCTTCGCGGGGAGCTACAACTCCACGCCGGACTTCGGCCCCGACGGCCGGATCGTGTTCGCGGGCATGGACGAGGGACATTCGGACATCTTCGTGACCGATCTCGAGGGAAACGTCCAGCGGATCACACAGAATCAAGGCAGCAACAAGGACCCCGCTTTCTCTCCCGATGGTCGCCACATCGTATTCGTCTCGTCCCGGAGCGGCGGCTGGCGGATCTGGCTGTCCACCGCGGACGGCCGCTACCAGTTCCCCGTCACCGAGCGCGCCGGTGGATACTCTACATTGTTCTGGGCGAGATAGTTCTCAGAGCCTGGCGAGCCCCAGGAAGACCGCGTGCAGACTGACCACGAGGACACGGTGGACCACCTTCGCGCCCCGGGCGGACAGCCCGGGAAACGCGTAGTTCAGCTCGCTCGAGTGGCAGGCACCCACGCAGTCCCCGCAGAGGGTGCAGTTCGCGCCGACCCGACCCCTGGCGATGTGCTCGGCATTCAACGCGTCATACCGGCAAGACGGCGAACAGAGCCCGCACATCACGCAGCTCCGTCCGATCCGGATCCGGAATGGACTCAGCCTCCCGAACGTGGTCGTAACCCATCCGACGGGGCAGAACGCGCTGCAGTGAACCATCGCACCGCTGCGCCGTGACGCGAAGACCATGACCCCCAGCCCGGCGATTCCGAACAGCCCCGCCAGGATCCCCGCAAGGGCCCCGGGGGCGCCCAGGTGACGGAGGATCAGCGCCGCCCCGATCACGCCGAGCAGGATCCCGAGTCGGGCGAGGTTTCGCCATCGGGGAAGCGGCTGTGGACGGGATGTCATCGCCTTGGCGGCGAAGTGGTCCCATGCGCCTATGTAGCAGAGGTGGCTGCACCAGGCAGGTCCTGCCAGGACCAGGGTGGCGCCAAGCAGGATCGGCATGAAGTAGCCGCCGCCCCTGAAGAGCGGGCCCCCGATGATGACCACGGGGATTGGGAGGTGGAGTCGACCGGACATCAGGAAGGTCTCGAAGCCCGCTATCCCGAGGAGCAACTGCAGGAAGAACACGAATGAGAACAGGCGCCAGAGCCGCTGCCGCAGGCGGGGTGCTTGCTTGTCGTCCAGGATCCTGCTCGTCAGCCACGCGGCCCAGATCCCGAGGAGCCCGATCTCGACCCAGCCGAGTCCCGGCACGAAACGCTCTGCAAGGAGCATGGGCGGCTGGAGGATGAGCTGGACAGGGGTCAGGATTCCGACGGTGAGTATGAAGGCCGCGACCGCGGCCGAGGTGGTGCCTCGGATCGCCATCCGGGCAGAATACCTCGAACATCGACCCGAGCCAACGTTATCC
>CAZNWW010000410.1:4199-4422 GCA_964576155.1 uncultured Myxococcales bacterium
GCCGCAGCATGAAGAGCACCCAGCGGGACTGTTTCGGCGCCAGCACCGCGTGGGGGATGCCCGCCGGCATCAGCGCACAGGCCCCCGCGTCCACTGTCACCGCCTCGCCCCCGATGGTCAACTCGAGGCTGCCGTCGAGGACCTGAACGAAGGCATCGAAGGGCGCGGTGTGCTCACTGAGCTCCTGCCCCGCGTCGAACGCGAAGAGGGTCAGGGTTCCGGC
>CAZNWW010000411.1:0-4383 GCA_964576155.1 uncultured Myxococcales bacterium
GGCGTTGGCATCAAAGGGTCGGCCGGCACCCGTACACAAGCCTTCGGCGTTGAGCAGCTCGGCGGTCTCCCATTCGTCGTGTCGCTCGAGGAGTTGCTCGATGCGGGCTACAACATCAGGCTGCGTCAGGCGTTTGCACCAGGCGTTATTCGGCAGGGGCAGCTCAAGGCTCGTGACCGCGCCACCGCGAAATCGGATGTGGACACGGCGGAAGGCTCGGGACCCATCTTCGGTCTTCACGGTGCTCTGGTCACCTCCGCGGTGTTCCCCTGGGTCCAGTCGGCCCGCTCGTGGGAATGGGCTTCTGCACGCGGCCCATCGGGGTTATCATTGCTTCGGGAACCAAGACATCAGAAGCGGTGAGGTCTCTGGAGGAGGGTCCATGCGTGTGAAGGGGTGGTCCCTGGTGATTCCTCTGATGCTCCTCCTCGGATGCGGTGACGGAGCGGGAGGAGATGCCGCAGACGTCGGACCGAACGCTGGATCCGACGTCATCGACGTCATCGACTGCCCGGATGGCTTGGTCTACTGGGAGGGGTACGGCCTCTGCGCGCCGCCGGTCCCGGAGTGCGATCATCCCTGGGAGATGCCCACAGTAGACGGGGCGTGCGTCGGGGTGGGGCCCCGGGCCTGCCCGAAGACCTGGGACCCCGAGGCCGACGCCGACTGCACACCGGGAGAGATGCTCCCCTGCCCGGAGGGCTTCGCGCTCACCGACGGAGGGATCGCCTGCGTCCCCCGATTCGACGAGGACTGCGGGGACGATGAGATCCCGGTCTTCGGCGGCGGCTGCGCGTCCGTCGGGCCTCGCGGGTGCTCGAAGCTCTGGGATCCCGACACCGAGGAGGAGTGCGAGCCGGGGGCCCTGCTCCCCTGCCCGGAGGGGCTGGCTCCGAGCGAGGACGGACTTTCCTGCGAGTCCGACTACGGGGACTGCCCGAAGGGACAGCGTCCGCTCCCCGATGGAGGCTGCGCTCCCATGGCCCCCGAGGCGGCCTGCCCCGTCGCAGCGTTCCCGCCGGTCCCGCAAGACGCCGGCCCGGTCGTCCACGTACTGGCGGGCTCGACCTGCCTCCAGGACTGCGGGTCCGATGATGCCCCATTCCCGTCGATCTCCGCGGCGCTCAGCGCGGCGCCGGAAGGCGGGTACGTGGTCGTCGGGCCAGGGACCTACGCGGAAGGAATCCGGATCGCTCGCTCGCTCCACCTGCTCGGGGCCTGCGCCGCGGAGGTGACGATCACCGGGACCACCCTTTCCGTCGGGGAGACGACGAGCGGCGTGCTGGAGGCGGGCCTGCGATCATCGACACGACGGACGTCGAGGTTTCAGGGATCCGCATTGCGAGCTCCGTCCCCGGTCTGGCCGTGATCAACAGCTCGAACGTCTCGCTGGAGGGCTTGGAGGTCGAGGGGAGTCACGGCGTCGCCCTGTACGTCGACAACGGCGCCGAGGTGACACTCTCGGGCGCGTGACTCCACGACACGGTTGTCGGATCGGGGCAGTTCGGCGTCGGGCGGGGGATCCGGCTCGGCGGCGGGTCCTCCCTCCAGATGACGGGGACCCTCATCGAGTCCGCGCGCGGCGCTGGCATCAGCGTCGTGGAGGAAGGCTCTACCCTCCTTGTCTCCGACTCCACGGTGCGTTGGACCAAGCTCGACTTCAACGGCCTGAGCGGTGTCGGAGCCAGGGTCCGGGACGGAAGCATCACCATCGAGGACTCGTTGCTAGACGAGAACCACTCGTCCGCGGTGCTTGCAGAGGAGGGATCGAAGATCGAGCTCCATCGGATGTCGCTGCGGCGCACCCACGCGGACGAGGCTGGAGACTTGGGGATCGGCTTGACAGCCTACGACGGCGCAGCGGTTGTGATAAACCACTGCGTCCTGGAGGAGAACAACGAAAACGGCGTCATCGCGACTGGTCCGGAGACCCGCGTGGAGCTCGAGCGCTGCGTCATCCGGAACACCTCAGACAACGCGCAGGGGGAGTTCGGGTATGGAGTCCAGGTCTCGGACGGCGCGACGCTCATCCTTCGGGCCGGCCTCCTCGAAGGGAACACCGGCGATGGCGTGGTCGTGGCGGAGGCGGGGACCACCGCACAGATCGTCGGGACCATCATCCGCGACACCGTCCCCTCAGGCACCGGCATCCCTGGCCGGGGCGTCGAGGTACTCGCCGGCGCGGAGGTTGCGCTGAACAGGGCGGTGATCACCGGGGCCCGCACCGAGGGCGTCTTCCTGGCCCACGAGGGATCCAGAGCATCCATCGACCACAGCGTCATCCGGGGCATCCTGACGGACCAGGGGGGAACCTACGGCTGCGGAGTCTCGGCCAGCGACGGGACCACTGTGACTATGAACGCGAGCCTCGTGGAGGAGAACCGCTCCGTCGGTGTGATGATCGAGGGGACCGGGGCGGACGCGACGATCAAGGGGACGGTGATCCGCGACACGCTGCCGGACGACACCGGGTACAGCCCGGGGCGGGGGATCCAGGCCGGGCTCGGATGCCACGTCCTCCTGTCCGAGAGCCTCGTCGATGGCAACCGTGAGATTGGGGTTCTGATCGGGTTCCCGGAAACGAGGGTCGAACTCGTCGACTCGATCGTCCGCGCCACGAAGACGAGTCCGGACGGGTCTTTGGGTGAGGGCGTCCGGGTCATCAAAGGCGGCAGCGCGAGCCTCCTCGGGTGCCTGCTGGAGGAAAACCACGACGCGGGCCTCGCCTGCATGGACGACGGAACCATGGTCACCCTGGACGACTGCCTCGTGCGGGAAACCATGGCACCGGAGGATTACATGGCGGGCATCGGCCTCTGGATCACCGGGGGTTGCCACGCCGAGGTCTCCCGGACGCGCGTGGAAGGAAACGCGGGCTTGGGCATCGGGGTCAGTGGGTTCGCAGGGGACGACACGGCGCTGCTGCTTACCAACTCGATCATCGCCGAGACCCTCCTTGACACGGAGGGGCTCGGGGGCCGGGCGATCGAGGCAGGGACACATTGCGACGTACAGATCCGCGACTCCCTGATCGCTCGAAACCGGGAAATCGCCTTAGCGGTGGGTGGATCGGGGGCCACGCTGGAGATGGAGCGGGTGACGATCCGTGACACTCTCCCGTCCGGCCTCGAAGCCTCCGGCCGAGGCGTCGAGATCTCCGACGGCGCTTCGGCGTCGTTCCGCGAGACCGTAATCGAGAGGAACAGGATCTTCGGAATCGGGGTCTACGGGCCGGGGACCCGTCTCTCGATGAGCCGATCCATCGTGCGCTCGATCCTCCCTGGAGAGGACGAGAGCGGCGGCCAGGGAATCCATCTCCAGGAGGGCGGCGGAGCGAAGATCGAGGACTGCCTGATCGAGGACAACGTGCGGACCGGGATCTCGGTGTTCGATCCCGGCTCCATGCTGACCATGACCGGATCCACGGTGCGGACTGCTGGGGAGAACGAAGAGGACACCCTGGGACGGGGGCTCAACGTCGTCGAGGGCGGCACGGCCGCGCTGTCGGGGTGTCTCCTCGAGGACAACCTCGAGACCGCGGCCTTCGTCGCCAGCCCGCAGACCCGGTTCACCTTCGCGGGTGGGATCATCCGAGGCAATGGGAGGTCGGGCTACGATGACGGGCACGGCCTGTACACCTCCCTCGGCGCGGAGGTTGCGCTCTCATGGACCCTGGTCGACGGGAACCACACCAACGGGATCCTCTGCTTCGGGGACGCCGACATGAACCCCGGGGACGAGCGGACGGAGGTCGTCATCACGGACTCCGCGATCCGGGGCACGAGGGGGGGCGAGCAGGTCATGCCCGGGGGCGAAATGCTCTACTTCGGCGACGGCCTCTTCGTGTGGGGGGACGCCGCGGACCTCACCCTGGACAGGAGCATCGTCTCCGACAACGATCGGGCCGGCGCCTACTTCTTCGACCACGCGGCCGGGGCGCTCACGATGAGCGTCTTCACCGGGAACGGCTGCTTCGGGCTCGTCCTGGAAAACTGCGAGGAGACCGTGGACTTCACGGGGGGCGACCTGTTCGTCATCGGTAACTCCCTCAACCTGCCGCCCAGCAGGGCCGAGGAGATCACGACGAACCCCGGCGGGCTCCCCCTCCCGGATCCGCTCGATGACCTGGGGGAGAGCTTCTCGTCCCTGTAGCGCAGGAGCCGCTCAGAGATAGCGCGGAGATAGCGCGTTCGGAGTGGGCACGTAGGTGGGTACGTAGGGACGGGTGGGTACGTAGGGAGGAAGAAAAAAGCGTGTGATATCAAGATCCAATGCCCCGATCAGCGACTGTTGAGAATTCCCAAGAACTTCCCCACCCAGAACGGAAAGCTGGTCCTCGCCCGGTATCCGGGCCACCCCCACCTGGGAGGGCGGGTGGGAGGT
>CAZNWW010000412.1:0-4351 GCA_964576155.1 uncultured Myxococcales bacterium
GAGACCCTGTTCGCTCTGGAGGGCGGGAGTGGTGGCGGCGGAGCGGGGGACGGTGTGGCCGCTGCCTGCACCTGGTGCGACAGTGGAGTTTGCATCGTCACCGGCAACTTCTCCTACGGGTCGTGCCCAGCGAACCCGCCTGGATGTTCCTACTGCCCCAACGTCCCGTCAGCCTGCGCGGGAACCACCGGCTGCTTCGCCACCGAGGCCTGGAACCCTGGCAGCGGCGGCGGCGGTGGCGGCGGCGCGCTGCGTATCGAGACACCCGGGCAGGTCGAGATGACCGGAAGCATCCAGATGAACGGTGGGGATGGCGGGGACAACATGGGCGCCTCCGACTTCGACGATGGGACCTGCGGCCCAGCCTGCGACGACGGGTGCGTCGACGGGGTCTGCAACCCCTCCGGCGGCGGAAGCTTCGGTGGCAGCGGTGGGGGGGGCAGCGGCGGCGCGCTCCTGATCCGGGCTGCTGCGCTCCGGGCCACCGGCTCGGTGAAAGCGGTGGGCGGGTACACCGGTACCCTGAGCCAGGGCGGGGGTTGCCCGGTTAACCCCGACGCGAAGGATCCCATCCCGGGCCAGGGCCGGGGCGGGCGTGGCGCGGACGGGCGTATCCGGATCGAGACCCAGATCGCCATGGGCGCGATCCTCGTCGGGGAGGGTGTGTTCGACACCACCGAGGTGGTGGTCGCTGCCGGGGGGTACGCGGAGAGCCTCTGGTACAAGCTCCCAAACCCTCAGACCGTGATCACCGGTTTCGAGGTGACGGGTCTGGGGCCGGCGGATGACTTCGAGGTCCGCACTGCACCGGAGGACGTCGGGGACCAACCGGCGCCGGGTACCGAGTCCGCTTGGGCCACGACTCCCGGGGGTCTTCCGCCTGGCGGCTTCGTCTCGTTCCGCGTCCAGCTCGACATCTCGCCCATCCCCGATCCCACGACGATAATCGAGGCGGTGATCCTGAGCTACGAGTACGAGGTTTCGCCATGAGCAGCCGCGTTCTCACAGTGATGTTCACGGACATCAAGGGCTTCACCGAGCGGACATCGTCCACCTCCCGGGAGAGCCTGCGGGAGCTCCTGGCGGTGCACGAGGATCTGCTCCTGCCTGTTACGGCGCAGTATGGCGGGCGTCTGGTGAAGACCATCGGAGACGCCCTCCTGGTTACCTTCACCTCCCCCACCAACGCGGTGCTCTGTGGTCTGGAGATGCAGAGCGTCCTCGGGGCGTGGAACCGGGAGCGGTCAGAGTCCGATCGGATCACGATCCGAGTAGCGCTCAGCGCCGGGGAGGTCGAGGAGCGGGACAACGACGTCTTCGGAGAGGCGGTGAACATCGCAGCCCGCCTCGAAGGCGTCACCGAGGCCGGAGAGGTCTGGTTCACGGACTCTGTCTACCTGGCCATGAACAAGGCCGAGGTGCCCTCCAGCGAGGTGGGACACCGGCGCTTCAAGGGCATCCCCGAGCCAGTGAAGGTCTACAAGGCCATCGACGATCCGAACGCCGAGGATCCAAGCGAGCTCATTGAGACCCTCACTAACGGCAGCTTTGATGACGTCACGTTGCCTCCCATGGACCAGATCCCGACCGCCCGCGTGCAGCGGCGGTGGTGGCCGTGGGTGGCCGTCGGCGCGGTGGTGATCGTGGCGGGCCTGGCCTCGGTGGTGTTCTGGGACAGGCTCCGTGGCGAGGAGGCGACGGAGGATTCGGGCCTGAAGACCCTCCCACAGGCACGGGAAGAGGCGGCGCCGGTGGCGCCGGTGGAGCCCGCTGCCACGGCCCCTCCACAACCCCAGGTGCCGGCGCCTGCACCCCGACCGCCTCGAGATCCGATCAAGGCGGAGGTGGAGCGCCTCGAGGCGGCCATTCAGGCGGCCATGGATGCGGGGAACCTCCAGGAGGGGTTTGCGAGCGCAGTGGCGCTGGTGGATCGGCACCCGGAGCTCGAGACAGGGCGCCTCGCTGTGCGCGCGATGGTGGGCGAGCAGGTCCGGAATTTCATAGCGACGAGATCCTATGCCAAGGCGATGAAGCACCTCGATATGCTGGAGGGACGCTGGGTGTGGCTGAGCGTCGACGATCACCGCACCGACGTCAGCCTGGCCGAGGCCGGCACATTGTTCGATGCGATGAACCACGCCGCCGCATACGAACTCCTCGGTGATCTCCTGGAGAAAGACCCGCACAACCTTCGGATAGCGAGGGCGATGATCGAGCGCTTCGGTGGGTCCTACACCAATGGCGCCCGCGCAAGGGCCATCAGCGCCGCCTTCACCGTGGCCCAGAACACCGAGGGGCGGCTCGAGGCCCTGGTCGGGGATACCATCCTGGCCCGCTACTTCGCATCGGGCCCCTACGGCAGCCAGGCGGATCTCTCCCGGGAGCTCCTCATCGACCGGTACCCGCCCTGCATCGATGCCGCTCTCGAGCGGGTCACAGATCGGAGCGAGGGCACGCGTGTCAACGCATATCGCCTCCTGCACCAGGCCGCACGGATCAGCGACGAGCAGACCCTAGCACACCACTTTATGAACCTTGCCACCCTCTCCTCGATAAGTAAGGGCACCCTGGAGGCGGCGATCGAGTGGGTGGAGGCCCGGGCCGGACAGCCCGGCTGGGAGGACCTGAAGAAGCGGGCGGCCCTGCCGACCAAACTGCCATATCGGATCCTCGGCGACTTCGGGGAACGTCCGGAGCTCGTGACCGCGCTCCTGGGGCGTGCCTTCATGCCGGAGCTCACCGCCGCGATGGTCGATGTGGCGACGAGCTCGCGTGACTACCGACGCCGCTGCAATGCCTATGGCGTCCTCCGCGACGGGGGCGGGCTGGACGCGCTGGAGCGGGACGCCTACCACGCATGGGTTCTCCAGAACTTCCCCACCAAGTCAATCCACTGGTGCTACGACGAATCCGTCGCTTGGTTCGCCGCCGCGAAGGGCGATCGGGTCCCGGACGCCAGGGCTGCGCTGACCGCTGGGCTGGTCATCTCAACGGAGAAGCTCGATGCCTACAAGGAGGCAGCGAAGCCCGGCTGGAACTCGGAGGTCTGGCCCGAGCGGGCGGAGCGAAACATAGAGAAAATCGACGCTGCTCTGAAATCCCTCCCAAGCTCTTGACAGGAGTCGACCCCATCGCTACACTCCGCCGGTCTTAGACCGGCAAGGCAAGTGGAGGCAGTGATGGGTGGCATGATGCATCGTTTCATGTGGGCCGTACTCGTAGCGTTGGCCCTTGGTGGGTTCGGCTGCGACAACGGCGGTGGTGGTGATGGCACGGGCGACGGGAAGGACACGACCTCCCAGCCAGGCGAAGACACTTACATTCCCGGCGTGGATTCGATTCCCGGCGTAGACTCGATCCCCGGCGTGGACTCGATCCCCGGCGTGGACACGATCCCCGGCGTGGACACGATCCCGGGCGTGGACACGGTGGATCCCGGTGACGACACCTACGTGCCGCCTGGCGACGATCCCCTCTGCCCCGACGGTCTGCAGTGCACCGGCGCCTTCGCGTCGGGCTACACCGCATGTCTCGACGACGGTGAGACCCCCGGAAACGTGAAGCACGGCTGCGTCGACACAGGCTGCGACGGCAACACGAGTTGCCTCTGGGCCAACGAGGAGCAGACCGACTCCATCTGCCTCGAGAACTGCGGCGAGTGCCCTGCGGGCACCTCCTGCTCGGACGTGACCGGCGATGGCTACCTCGGTTGCCTCTCCGGCGGGTACGTCCCCGATGGCGCCATCCCGAACTGCCACGTCGACGGCTGCCCGGGCAACGACACCTGCTTCTACCTCAACCAGGAGCAGACCGAGTCGGTGTGTATTGCGAACTGCTCCCCCTGCAAGGCCGGCACCTGCGGCGGGGGCCTGGTCTGTGTGAACGGCACCTGCGTGGACGAGCCCTGCACCGAGGGCTCCTGCCCCGGCGACGAGATCTGCATGAACGGCACCTGCGTCCCCGATGCCGGGGATGGCCCGGGCGCGGGCCCCGGCCCGACCTGCAACAACCTCCCCCCGCTCATGTGTGACGGCAACGAGTCCTACTGCGGCGAGCTGATCCAGTTCGATCCGACGAACAACCCGGCCGCGGCGGGTTACGACGAGATGTTCGGCTACATCGACTACGCCGAGAACGGCGAGACATGGGCCAACCAGTATCGCTCCTGGCTGCGTCGAGACGCGGTCATGCTCATCCAGTACGCGGCGGCCTATGTCGCGTGCAAGTCCGAGGACTGGAGCTTCGGCAACGGCGGTCCCGTCGGCCTCATCGACATGAGCGAGGAAAACGGCGACATCCCCGGGACCTCGATCGGCTCCCCGGGCCACCCTGCGGGCACCCATGTCAACGG
>CAZNWW010000413.1:0-4338 GCA_964576155.1 uncultured Myxococcales bacterium
ACTCCCCTACGAGCTGCCCCTCTTGAAGAAGCACGTCTGGGATTACTTCCCGGCCCTGGTGAGCCACTACAAAGCCCACCCGGAGCGCCAGGACGCGATCATCCGGGGCCAGCGTCTCTTCGACGTCCTCGAGCAGATCAAGACCGCCACGGACGACGACGAGTCCAAGGTCCCCGGCGACTCCCTGCTAAGGGAGTTCATCGGTGGGTCGACGCTGAAGTATTGAATTACGAAGTGCGCACGATGAGCACGGTGGTGTAGACCTTCTCGTTATCGAAGCAGTGGGGGCAGGTGGTGTACCAGATGTAGGTGTCCGCTATGCTCCGGTGGGACTCTGAGACGTACTGCTTCAGGGCCTTGAGGCCGGGCGCGACCTTGGGCTCCTTGGAGCGACGCACCACAGAGACCAGGGGATGGGCGTCGAAGTCACCACCTCCGGAGTCTTGTCGTCGGGGTCGTGGATGCCGATCAGGACCGCGCCCTTGAAGCTGCCTTGCTGCACCAGGATGATCGACGGATCGTCCAAGGCATAGCCCCGCTTCTCGATCTCCAGGGCGGCCTCCCGGGTGCTCTCCTCGATCCCCACCGGGTTCTTGAAGAAGAACTTGACCTCTTTCTGGAAGAAGGTGCGTCCTTCCCAGGAGAAGGCGGTCCGATGCCACTCCTCGTCCACGATCACCGGCCAGCCGCAGGCTTTGGCTTCCATGAACCACCTCGCAGGATGGGTGATACCCTATTCGAGTATAAGCCCATCTACGATCACCGTCGAGTCACTCCCTGCAGCTCCCTGATCCGAGACCCGGATCACCAGGCGCACGGGCTCGTCGATTCCCGCGAAAGACGTGATATTCACTGGCTCCGACGACCTCCAGTCCGAGAAGAATGCGTCGCCGGTCGAGAAGGCGCATTCCTCCGGCCAGGGCTCGATCTGAAGGGTGGGGTCGTCCCCCACCAGGCCTCCGCACTGGCAGTTGGCGGACCCACATTCGGCGCAGTTCTCGCAGCCCTCGGCGTCGCATGGACAAAGATCGTTGATCTCAATGTAATCCTGCCCGCCGACCCCCACCAACGCTAGCTCCACGTCGCCGTCGCTCTCGAGGAAGACCTCAAACCGGTCCTGGTAGAGCGGCGCGCCGCAGGACTCCATCCACTCGTGAGAGATCATGTTCCATGCGAGGGAAAGCTGGCTCTTGTCCGCGGTGAGGCAGAACCGCTGACTGATCTCCCCGGTCTGCACGGTGTAGCCGATCCCCGTGGAGACGAGCGCCGAGAACTTGTCCACGGGCTCCACGCCGCACCAACCCGGGAATGTCCGGGCGTCCCCGGTGTGCTCCCAGCCCTCCAGGCCGCGTCCCTGGTCAAAGTCGGGATTGAGGATCCCCTGGGTCCACAGATCCACCGCGCCGGCGCCCATGTACACGAGGTTCGCCGTGAGGTCCGCGTCCCTGCGGGGCATCACCTGCGCAGGCGGCACCTGCTGGTCTATCAACGCGGACAGGAGATCTCCTCCCGCCTGCGCCTGATCCTCGGAGATCGCGTCCCGGAATCCAGCGACGGTGTCGACGCCACGGGTGACGAGCTCCATCGCTGCCGCTCCGACCCGCATGCTGCGTGAGAAGCCCAGCCACACCAGGCGCCCCCCGGAGACACCGCCGGCGTAGCGGCCGAACCAGGACGGGGTCAGGCCCCAGGTCTCAGGCCCCAGCACGAGTCGCCCCGTGGCCAGGTCTGCCTGGTACCGATCGTAGAGGAAGCCTTGCGGGGTCCCTGCCTCGGAAGACTTCTGCGTAAGGCACTCGAGGTGGGTGGGGCAATACTCCTTGGGGCTGGCCTGGCAGTCGGTGCAGCAGGACCCGTCAGGGAGCCAATAGCAGGAGTCTACGTAGTCGGCCAGACCCTTGCATGCGACCTCTGCGCTGACCGTGGTCCAGACCACCTCCTGGCTGCCCGGGTGCCGCCATCCGTCCCAGACGATTCCCTCCCCGTCCTTGTTGGCCCAGCCCTGTGCTGCGCGGTGCTCAGCGGCGAGCGCGCCGAAGCCGATCCCGCCGCCGTTCTCCCAGAGGACGACGCCGTGATCAGCGAAGCGCTCGCTGTCCGCGGCGAGGGCGCCCCGGTTCAAGGTCTGGAAAGCAGGGCAGCCGCGGTTGTCCAGCTCCGCAGAGAGGGCAATCTCGTTGTTCGGGGGCGCCTCATGGAACACCTGGCGACTGGTGGGAGCCACCGGGGCCGCGCCGGGAGGAAAAGCCGGAGGGAAGCTCGTGTCGAGGTCCGGGTCTTCGTAGTAATCGTCCAGGGGAATGGCGCCCAGAAGTCCGGTGGCAAAGCGAACCCAGATCAGGCCTCCGCCTTCGGCCGCGCCGGCCTCGATATTGTCGAAGCTCTGGAAATAAACCAAGGTCTTGCGGGTCGCGGTGGGGACATCGTCCCCCGCCTCCCGGAAGGACTTGTATCCCTGGTGTCCGTTGCTCAAAACCAGGGTAGCGGTGTTGCAGGTGGCCTTGAGGATCCGGGGTACCACACGGACGGGGTAACAGGACGTGTAGGCCACCAGGGTCCCCGACGCTGTCTCGGTGGTGAGCGCAGCCCGGTACAGGAGCGTCTCGTCCGAGTTCCCCTCCACGTAGACCCGCTGGGTGTAGACCCCGTCCCCGGCGATCTCGTCGCTGCTGGTCTCTAGGTCTCCATCGTCCATGAGCATCTTGGAGGCGCCCGGGATCTTCTCGGTGCAGGTGTCGTTCATGGGCTGGAGGAAGACCCCCTCCGGGTCGTACCCGGCGGCCTTGCTGAGATCCATGAAGAACCGCACCTCGGTCGGCTCTTCATTGAAGAGAACGTCGGGGATCACGCGCAGAGAGCCACCGAAGTCGAAGCCCGGGTTGGCCACAACCTGGATCGTCTCGCTGGTCGTCGTTCCCGCCTTGGTTGCCCGCAGGGTGACCTGGGTGGGCACCGCCAGCCACTTGTCCCCTGACGGCTCCGGCGCAGCGAGGGGCACCGGCGCGGAGAAAAACGGCCCCTCGCCGAGGATGATCTCAGCCTGGTGGCCCATGTCGGTCAGCACCTCCAGCGAATCCGGTGAACCGGTCACCATGCCCCCGATCACAACCTGGGGAGCGGGCGCGCCTTCGCCGAAGGCGCCGGCGCTCACCGCCACGCCGGGGCCGGGACCAGGCGAGGAGATCCGCAACACGACCTCGTCGGCCGCAGGCTCCAGGACGATCTCCTCCCACCCCGTGGGATCCCAGACGGTGAACCCGTCAGCGGACGAGTCTCCGCCATCGAGATCACCCTCCACTTCGTGGTCAGGGTGATTCTCGTCCTGGATGATGTCCTTTGGAGGCATGCAGTTGTCGCAGGGGACGTAGGGATTCCCGTCGCCGCCGCAACCGCGGCAAGCGGAGAGCAAAAGGAGAAGAATGATGATCGCCGATGTGGCTCGCAAGTGCGACCTACTTGAATTTTACCGTGTCAATAAGGATGACGGTGTCATAGATGGAGTCGCCCGCGTCGCTGGAGAAGAACCGCAGGGTCACCGGACCCTGACCTGCGAGGGCCATGACGTTGCTGAGAGACTTCTGCCACATGGTGTTCCAGACGCCGCCGACGTCGAACTCCACGTCCGACTGGAAGAGGCCGACGAACTGAGACCCGCAGTTGAGGCACTCGCCCGGCGGGCAGAGCGCGTCGACCCATACATCCACCAGGGTGATCTGGCCGTTCTCGGCCTCGAGGGTGGCCTGGAAGGTGTCCTGGTAGGACGAGCCGCAATACTCCTTGAACTCCTCGGAGTAGAACTTCCAGTAGAAGCTCACCTCGACTTTATCCCCCGGGATGCAGAAGTCCTGGTAGATCTCACCGGTCTGGACGGTATAACCCATGCCCGTGGAGATCAACGACATGAACTTGCCCTCCACCGGTGCGGTGATGCCGAGCTTGGAGACGACTCGGCCGTCGCCGTCCTTGAACCAGCCCGTAAGCTCCCCGGTCTCCCAGGAGGGGTTGATGATCTCCGCATCGTACACGTTGAGGTTGGACGCGCCGAAGAGCATGAGCTTCGAGCCGGGGTTCGCCGGGTCCTCCTCGGGGCTGTCCTCGGTGGGTACAGGCATCGCGGCCGCGCTGAGCTTCTGCTCCTCGACCATGGCGGCGAAGAGCTGCGCGCCCTTGTTGTATGCGAACTCCGAGGTCACGTAGCCGGTATAGCCAGCGATGGCCTTGGCGCCCGCAGCGAAGTACTCCATGGCCAGGCTCCCGTTCCACATGGACCGGCACGCGCCGAGGTAGACCAGGCTCTTGGGGTAGCCCAAGACCTGGTGGTGTTTGATGTGGGACGGG
>CAZNWW010000414.1:0-4313 GCA_964576155.1 uncultured Myxococcales bacterium
CGGCTCGACGGTGACGGACTCCCTGGATTTCGAGACGGGCCTCCTGCCCGACTTCTTCTCAAACCTCGAGGTGAGGATCTCCGACGCGGGGAAGATGCAACCCGGTTACACCCTGTTCACTGTGAAAACTGAGATGGGCCTGTACACGGTGGCCCTGGATGCGGCGGGGGAGGTCGTGTTCTACCGCCAGGCCGCCGTTTGGTTCATGGTCCCGACCTCCTCCAGCGCCTACCTCACAGACTCGGGCCTAGGTCACCCGTACTATATCGCGAATCTCCTCGGGCAGGCCGTCGGGACCGAGCTCCGCCCCGAGGATGTCGGGACCCCCAGCTTCCACCACCGGCCGGCGGTCACTCCCGAGGGAAACTACCTCGCCATCGGCGTCGAGATGCGGACCATCGAGGGCTACCCCGGGATCGACGGTGGAGCCATCACGTACAACATCATCGGCGATCTATTCTATGAATTCGAGCCGTCCGGCGCGCTCCTTGATATGTTTTCCCTCCTCGACGTCCTGGATCCCTACCGGGTCTTGGGGGGCCTCTTCGACAGCAACTTCTGGGACTTGGATTTCCCCGACGCCGAGGGTGGGACCAAGGACTGGTCACACAGCAATTCGATAGCAGTCGATCCCGACGACGGAGATCTCGTCATCTCGGTGCTGAACCAGGCCTGGGTCGTGAAGCTCGATCGTGCGACAGGTGCTCTCGTCTGGCGCCTGGGCCTGGACGGCGACTTCGCGCTCGCCCCCGGGGGCCGCTGGTCGAGCTTGCACCACGGAGCGGAATCGACGCCGGGGGGCCGGCTCCTCCTCTACGACAACGCGCCGGCGACGCCGCCCCTGTTCTCCCGCGCTGTGGAATATACGCTGGACACGGACACGATGGTGGCTACCCAGACATGGGAGTACCAGGGGGATCCTCCAGCTTTGTCACCGATCCTCGGCGAGGTCCACCGCCTCGAGAATGGGAACATCCTGATCTGCGACCAGTCCATGCAGATTAGGCCGGAGGAGCCCGAGTCCCCGAGATGGGGTCGCATCACGGAGGTCACTTATCCGGCGCCGTCCAAAGAGTTGTTCAGCGCCGTTTTCTCTCCGAAAGAGGGAATATCAGGCCAGAAGGCCGGCTACAGCATCTTCTGGGCCCACCGGATCCCGAGCCTCTACTGAGCATTATCCATGGGGACGGGGGGCGATCAGCGTTCTGACCGTTCCGTGGGAGTTGCGCTTCCGGCTCGCGATGGACCGGACAGGACGACCTGATGGAGCTCCTCAGTCAGCGTTCTCCTGGCACTGGGAAGGCTCATAACAAGGGACAGTCGGGACGAACTTGGCGATCTTCAGGGTGTGACTCGCCTCCTCGAAACCCGGGCAGCCGGTGTCGAGGCAGACGTTGGAGCGCCAGCAGCCGTCCACAGCGTCATAGACGTAGTCCGGGTTGCCCCGGACCAGGATCCCCTGGACAACCATGGTGTCGGCGTCAAAGACGGGCGAGCCGCTGTTACCGCCGTAGTCGTCGAGATTCGCGGTGAAGTAGTTCTTGGCGACCCCCTGAACCTGGGCCCCGCCGGCGATCTTCTGCGGGAGCGTGTAGGGATGTCCGATGATGACCAGGTCAGTCCCAGTGGCGACCCGATCCTCCCCAACAAGGAACGCTGTGCAGTAGCCGATGGTGGGCTGGTTGCGGAACGGCTCGTCCTCGCAGAGGCCCTCGCTGAACCAATCGGTGTAGGGCACGGTGGATAGCGTACAGTTCCCCCCGACGCACTCCAACTCGGAGTCGTCCACGACGACGAAGACCGAGTTCGCCGCACCCTGCTGGGCGGAGGTAGCCTGGTAGTAATCGACGCGATCGTCCTCGCCGTAGATGACCGGGTTCGTCTCGGTCTCCAATTCAATGATCGCCATATCCGGCGTCTCCAGCCCACAGGACCAGGCAGATGCACATCCGAGGATGATCATCAGCAGAATGGTTGTTTTCGATTTCATTGGGTTCTCCTTCGATCCATGATACGATTCTTCGCGCCAACCTGGCCGTGCTCGGCTTCGGTGACTGCCCGGTTTGGCGCGCCCTCTACGGTCTTTCTGTTCGTCGAGGCGTACACCTGTTCGACGGCGATTTGTCAATAGGATTATCAAAGGCAGAGAGTGGATAGGAAGCTTCATCCGTGTTTTACCTCTCTGCGAGTAGAGCCGACGATGAAAGCCGACAGCAGCCGAGAAGGGTATGATGAGTTGCACAAGGTCATCTACCTCTCGCTTTCTTTGCTGCTCTATACCTACTTCCTATTCGCTTCCCTGCTCTACCTGGTTATTCCCGGCCTCGTGGCCGAAGAGGCGTATATCGGACTGACGGCCTCGACCTATTTGAAGGGTTTCACCGCAGGGTCACCGGGAGTAGAAGGTTGGTCCCTCATTCCCCCCTCACTCGCCCCCTATAAAGGCCCCACTACCCCTCTCCTCATGACGATGCTCATGGCAGTCTTCGGTAATTCCGTGGTCGTCTTGAGATCCCTCTACGTGGCGTTCGCTCTGGGCAGCCTCATCAGCATCCAGTTCGTCGTCAGGATATGGTTCAATCGCTCGGTGGCCTTGGTCACGGTCCTCCTGCTAGGGATCAACTCCACGTTCATTCAAGCCGGGCGAATCGGCGCTCTGCGAAACGAGGTGGGACAGATCTTCTTCTTCTGGCTGGGACTGGTCCTGGTTCAACTCGCTCTGGACAGAGAGAAGAAGCGGTATCTATATGGCGCAGCCTTCGTATTCGGGCTGGGCCTCGCTGCGAAGGTCATGATGTTGGGCTACCTCATCGGCGGTGGGATGGCGTTGTTGGCGGTGGGCCGAGTCAAGGGGGCCTTCAAGGGAGCCCTTGGCCCGACCGTGAAGACCGTCTCTACTGCTTTCGCTGCCTTCCTGGCGGGTTGCTCGGGGATGATCATCAACTATGCCTCAGAAGGGCTGTCGTCACTGCAGTGGATGTTGTGGAATTTCTCGGCCAATAATCAGCATGGTTGGGACAACCGAGACATCTTGGGCAACCTCGCGACTCGCATGGGTGATACCTGGCAGATGCTCTCGAACAACTTCGCAATCGAGGGCATTCAGGGCAGGGTGAACATGTTCTTCCCTTTCCTGGCAGCGCTCTCCGTCCTGGGAATCGCAGTGATGCTTCGGTTCGTCAAGGGGTCCGTGCTTCCCAGACGTCCGGTCGCCTTCCTGGCGGTACTCTACTCTGTCCTGTTCTTGACGACGTGTTTCGTACCGACGAGTTATCATGCACCGCATGTCCTGGTCCTTCTCCCCGCACCCCAGATTGCGGTGGCGCTGTTCGTGATCTCGTTGATTTCCCTCCTCAAGAGTCGCCTCGCTGGCGGCGCGGTCGTGGTCCTCCTGCTCGTCCCGGCGCTGACGATCGATGTCATGACGGGCGTGGAGCACCTCGCGGCAATCAAGGACGGATCCTTGACAGGGGAGCGTTCAACGGTCCTCTACGAGGTCTCCGACTATCTCGTTGAAAACGGGATCGGGCGAGTCGCACCGATGAACAGCAAGAATGACCTCTGCCTGTTGTACATCAGCGACAATCAGGTTTCCTTGTCGTTCGGTGTATCCTGGCCAAAGGAGTCACTCAAGAACCCCAAGGACAAGGTGAGAGAACAGAACGTCGGTGAAGCTTTCGCCCTGAGGGAAGGGAGGCTCCCCGCGGAGGTCGGGTTCTCTCACATCATCGCTCATCCTGCCGAGGAGAACGGGAGATACTACATTCTTGCGGCGCCAGAAGACCCCCGTTGGTCTTTCCCGTTCATGGATCTAAGGGCCTTGCTCCACGAACTCGGGCGTCCCTTCCGCTTGGAACATCGCTTCTCATCGCCGGGTGACGAATTCTCGCTGGACCTCTACTACTTCGAGTAATGATAGGAGAATCCTGGACGCACTCCCTTGCCAAAACTCATCCGTGGACCTGAAGTGGGATGAGAGGACTTCTTTGCCCAGTGCCGGCGGAACGCATCCCGGTGCCATCGGACCACAGTGTCGGGCTTGACGATGATGAGCGCGCCGGCCCAATTCTCGAACTGGTCCTTCATCGCAGCCCAGAAGGCTCGGGCAAGGTCGTTCAGACGAGGTCGTTGGCTTCTGCGGCTGAGGACGGCAAGTTGCTGCCGCAGTGCAAGGTTCTCGGCTGCAAGATCTGCTCGATTGGGAAACGGGGCTCGCACCAGGGCGAACATTATCTGCATGAGTTGAAGCATGTATCGTGGGGCCATCGGCTTCCTCCACCAATGGCCCGTAGAGTGCCCCGATGGTTTGTCCC
>CAZNWW010000415.1:0-4309 GCA_964576155.1 uncultured Myxococcales bacterium
GACTGCTCCGCGTGGATGTGCGACGAGGGCTTCCAGCTCTTCTCCGACGCGCCTGAGATCACCTTTGACATCTGCTTCCCCAAGGAGTGCGTGTCCAGCAGCGACTGCATCGACAGCGACTACTTCTGCCGGTTCTTCATCAACGGTGAAGATGCCCTCGATGACGTCGCCTGGGAGTACTTCTGCCTGCCCAAGCCCGCGGACTCCGTCGGCGCCGGCGAGGCCTGTGACCCCTTCTGGCAGGACGAGATCGAGGGTCCGGAATGCGGCGAAGGCTTCTGCGTCGAGGGCTTCTGCTCCGGCATCTGCCAGACCGACGACGACTGCGCCACGGACCAGCTCTGCATCGTGCAGGAGTACGGCTACGATCACGACGAGGATGACACCCCTGACAAGGTCATACCCTACCAGCTCTGCCAGAGCTTCCCTGGCTCCCAGACCGATTGCATGAAGGACTCGGACTGCCTCGAAGACGGCGAAGCCTGTGTCATGAGCGAGTTCCCGAGCGACGGCGAGTTCATGTTCGAGATGAAGGGCTACTGCTCGAACCTCGGCGACCAGAAGGGCGCCATGGGTGACTTCTGCGGCTGGGGCGTGGGCACCCAGTGCAAGTCCGGCATCTGCTTCTACTTCGACCAGGAGACCGGCTATGGTCTCTGCACCGCGCCTTGCACCGAGAACGCTGACTGCCCGGACGCGCTCAACATCGAAGGCAACGACTACAAGACTGTCTGCGCGCTGACATTGTGGGGCTACAACGGCACCCTCGACTTCGAGAACGGCCTCTTCCTGAACTACTGCTGGGTGTCCGACGCAGACAACAGCCAGGAAGACTGCTCCGAAGACTTCGTCTGCACCCAAAATGACAACGAGGCCTGCCTGCCGTACGTGCACTCCCTGGCCCCGGATGTCCCGGCAACCATCGAGTACATGTGCGTCTCCAACATCGGCTTCGACGACGAGAACAACCCGCTCCCCGCCCCGACCAAGGGCGTAGGCGACATCTGCGATCCCGAGGCCAGCGGTGAGTGCATCGGCATCTTCTGCATGGAAGACGTGCAGGCCGGCGTGGGCTACTGCTCGCACCTCTGCCTGACCGACGACGACTGCGTCGCCGGCGGCCCGAACATGGAGTGCGTGGACAACGTCTACCTGCCGCGTCCGGACATGGACAACGCCGGGATCTTCAAGGTCTGCAGGAAGGTCGTGTCCTGCGTGACTTGCGAGGAAGACTACAACTGCGCCGGCGACTACGTATGCGCCAACGCTGGCGGCAGCGGCATCACCGCCGACTTCCGCTGCTCTCCGCCCTGCGAGATCGACGACGATTGCGCCGACACCGACGGCGGCGTGGCCTGCGTCGAGTCCATGGACGAGAACGGCGACGCCGAGGGCAAGTTGGCCTGCATCCCAACCGAGTGCCCGTAAGGACATGACGACGAGAGGGACGCCCCACCCGGGGCGTCCCCGCCTTGCACCCCGCCTCACTAGCTCCTAGATTATCTGCAACGAACCCCTGACACGGGAGGTCCCTTGCCTGGATTGGTCGTCGGCATCTGCAAGCTACAGATCGAGATCGAGGACAACTTCTCCCTGAAGGGGAAGCGGTCCATCGTCCGCCGGGTGAAGGAGCGCGTCCGGCACCGATACAACGTGGCCATCGCCGAGGTGGACGACCTGGACGTGCTGGACCGGGGGACCCTCGGCTTTGCGATAGTCGGCAACGACCACGCGAAGATCAACTCCCGCCTGGATCGCATCGTCGAGTTCATCGATGAGCTGGATCTGGCCCCGGTGGGGATGTACGACCACGACATCCTCCACTACTGAAACACTGAATTACTGAGCACCATGCGCATCGACCTCCAACCCCCGCCCTGGGCAACCCACGTCCTCTCGGATCTCACGGACTGGCATCACGCGCCAACGCCGGTGGACAGCCTTGAGACCATGGTTGTCGCGGACGACGCCCGGGTCGAGTACGCGTTCCTCGACGCCGACGGCCGGCTCCGCGCGGGTCCGGGAAACGACCGCAGCGCGGAGAATCCCTGGTGAACCCCGAGGAGCGGGATACGGAGTACCTCTTCAACGAACCCTACCAGGCATTCTTCCTGGAGGAGCTCCTCTCCTTCGTGGAGGACCAGGTGCGCTGCGTGCCGGAGCGCCACCTCCTGGGCGCCAGTCTGGGTGGGGTGGTGAGCGCATCCCTCGCCTGGCGGGCGCCGGATCTCTTCTCGACGGTCCTGGCCCTCTCGGGAGCATGGACCGTCCACCCCGACGACGATCCGCCGGATCCCTACGGCGGACGGGAGTGGATCACGGAGCGCGTCCTGGCGGATTCCCCCCGGGATCTTCGGTGGTACCTGGGGTACGGAACCCTCGAGTGGCTTCGGGAACCGAACCGGCGCCTCCGTGACGCCCTCACAGACCGGGGCGCGGAGGTCCGTCACGACGAGCGCACTCAGGGGCACACCTGGGGTGCGTGGCGCTCCCTCCTCCCCGAAGCCCTTCTCTTCGCGTTGGACCGTACCTAGATTTCAGGCATGGAAACGAGGTTTGAAACAGACTCCATGGGGACCCTGGAGGTCCCGTCGGACCGCCTCTGGGGGGCGCAGACAGCTCGGGCGATTCGCAACTTCCCCATCTCCGGCCGAGGCATCGGACGTGAGATGATCCGGGCCCTGGGTCTGATCAAAGGCACCGCGGCCCGGGTGAATGAAGATCTGGGGCTCCTGGAGCCGACCTCTGCCAACGCCATCCGCTGCGCGGCCGCCGAGGTGGCGAACGGCCATCTGGACGACCACTTCCCCGTGGACGTGTTCCAGACCGGGTCGGGCACCTCCAGCAACATGAACGCGAACGAGGTCATCGCCAACCGCGCCAACATGCTCCTGGGCGGGATACCGGGAGACCAAGTCCCAATCCACCCCAACGACCACGTGAACCTCGGCCAGTCGAGCAACGATGTCTTCCCGACCGCCATCCACCTGGCCGCAGTGGACCGGATCGAGGGCAGCCTGCTCCCAAGTCTGCGTGGCGTGCAAGACGAGCTGGAGGCCCTGGGGGATCGGTTCGACGACGTGGTGAAGATCGGGCGGACCCACCTGCAGGACGCTACACCGGTGCTGCTGGGCCAGGAGGCCCGGGGCTGGGCCTCCCAGGTCCGCCACGGGATCCGCCACGTCGAGGATGCGCTGACGCACCTGCGGGAGTTGGCCATCGGCGGCACCGCGGTGGGCACCGGCATCAACACCCACCCTGAGTTCGGCCGGCGTATGGCTACGGCCCTCTCCGAGGCCATGGGCCGATCATTCATGGAGGCCGAGGACCACTTCGAGGCTCAGGGCGCTCAGGACGCGGCGGTCCAGATGTCCGGCGCGCTCAAGACAGTGGCGACGGGCCTCATCAAGATCGCCAACGACATCCGGTGGCTCGGCTCCGGGCCGAACCTGGGCCTGGGTGAGCTTCGGATCCCACCGGTGCAGCCGGGCTCGAGCATCATGCCCGGCAAGGTCAACCCGGTCATGGCCGAGGCCATGATCATGACCTGCGCCCAGGTGATCGGTAACGACACGGCGATCACCTTCGGCGGCGCGTTCGGTAACTTCGAGCTCAACGCGATGCTGCCCCTGATCGGGGACAACCTCCTGGAGCAGATCCACCTCCTCGCCAACGCGTCCGACGGGTTCCGGGAGCGCCTCCTGGTGGGCCTCGACGTAAACCGGAAGGCCATTGCCGACCGCAACGAGGAGTCCCTCTCCCTGGCCACGGCGCTGGCCCCCCACATCGGTCATGATGCAGCAGCAGGGATCGCCAGGGATTCCCACCGCTCCGGCCGCACCATCCGGGAGATCGCAAAGGAGCGCCGGCTGCTCCCTGCCGACGAACTGGAACGGGTCCTGGATCTTCGTCGCCAGACCGAGCCCGGGGTCCCTTGACTTGCCGAAGAGACCGGGCTACCTTCTCAGATCGGTGAGATCCCCGACTGAGGGGGGAGGACACATGTCAGGTCAGAGCATCCTGCAGAGCATCGAGCAGAAAGACATCATCGCGGTCCTGGGGCGGGGGAGCGAGTTTGAAGGTAAGCTGACCTTCGAAGGCGCGCTCCGCATCGACGGGAAGTTCTCGGGAGAGATCTTCTCCGACGGGACGCTCATCGTCGGCGACGGAGCGGTGGTGAAGGCCGAAGTGAGCGTGGCCTCCGTGGTCATCCAGGGACAGCTCATCGGCAACATCAAGGCCCCGAATTGCATCGAGCTCCACTCGTCGGCGCACCTCGTGGGCAACATCTTCAGCCCGACTCTCTACG
>CAZNWW010000416.1:0-539 GCA_964576155.1 uncultured Myxococcales bacterium
CCGACGGGGTCGACGTGGAGTGCGTCAACGACGGTGGGGGTGAAACGCCGGAGCTCTGTGACGGCTTCGACAACGACTGCGACGGTGAGACCGACGAGGCCTTCGCCCTCAAAGACGAGCCCTGCGACGGCCTGGACTCGGACGACTGCGAGAACGGCACCTGGACCTGCACCACCGACGGCTCGGAGCTCTGGTGTATGAACGAGACCGAGGAGGACATCGAGGAGATCTGCGACGGGGCCGACAACGACTGCGACGGCGACACCGACGAGGGCTTCCCGAACAAGGATCTCCCATGCGACACCGACGATTCGGACCTCTGCGAGAACGGCACCTGGACCTGCACCGGGGGCGGCGCCAGCCTCGAGTGCATCGAGAGCGTCACCAACGTCCAGGAGATCTGCGACTACGCGGACAATGACTGCGACGGCCAGACCGACGAGGGCTACACCACCATTGGGAACCCCTGCGACGGGGACGACTCGGATGCCTGCCTCAACGGGACCTACACCTGCAAACAGAACGGCTCCAGCGTCGAG
>CAZNWW010000416.1:549-4305 GCA_964576155.1 uncultured Myxococcales bacterium
CCCCGCCGAGGAGACATGCAACGGCGTCGACGACGACTGCGACGGCACCATCGACGAGGGCGTCACCAACGTCTGTGGCGCCTGCGGCGCGGATCCCAACGAGCTCTGCAACGGCCAGGACGACGACTGCGACGGCGCGATCGATCCCGTGGGCTCCAGCGGCTGCACCGTGTACTACAAGGACGCGGACAACGACGGGTTCGGCGACGCGAACACCCCGGGTAAGTGCTACTGTCAGATAACCGGGGTCTTCAAAGTCCTCACCGCGACGGACTGCTACGACAGCAACATCAACGCCCACCCCGGACAGCTGGAGTACTACACCATCCACCGGGGCGACGGCAGCTTCGACTACGACTGCTCAGGCTCGGAGACCAAGCTCTGGACCGAACTGGCCGGCGGCTGCCAGATCTTCGGGGACCTCTGCTCAGGGATAGAGGGCTGGGACGGCTCCGTGCCGTTCTGCGGCTTCACGAAGTCCTGGCTCTACTCCTGTGACTGGAACCTGCCGTTCTTCTGGGAATGCGCGTTCGATACGGAGAACCGCGTTCAGAAATGCCGTTGATCAATTCCCCTCTACCTCTGCCAACGCCCGCTCCTGATACGCGTGCATCAGCCGGTCCGCCAGCTGGTCCCAGCGGGCAGCGACCGCTATGGTGGCCTCGTCCGGGGTGAGGAGTGACGGATGGGCCACCAGGGCGGCGGTCTCATCGGCGAGGGGGGTGACCAGTTCATCGGACGCACCCGTCAGAAGGTCCCGCACAAAGGCCTCCGCAGGATACCACCGCGCCACCCGCTGCAGATCCCGATGCATCTGGGTCAGGAGCACGTTGCGCGGCCCCTCCCAGAGTTCGTTGATAGCGGAGTCCCGAAACAGGCGCGGCAGCGCGGAGAAGTCCTCCATGATCCCATGGCCGCCGTAGATCGACATGGCCTCGCGCAGGACGTCGGTGGAGTCCAGGGACGTGACGACCTTCTGCAGCATCACGAGCTCCCGTACCCGGAACCTGAGCTTTCGCACGTCCTCGGGTTCGTCGGTGGAGAGACCCCCGCGCAGCCCGTCGGGCAGGGCCAGGAAGTCCCGGTAGACTGCGAACGCGCCGGCCAGGGTCGCTTGGGCCCGGTGCTCTATCTTTCGGAGCTGACCCGTCACCATTGGATACCGGGCGATGGGCTGACCAAAGGCTTCGCGAAACTCCGCGTAGCCCTTCGCCTCTCTGGCGGCGCGGAGCATATTCGCAGCGCTGGACAGGCCCACGGTGAGCCGTGACGTCGTGAGGACGATGCCGGTGACGTTTGCGACCCCCCGATCCAATGGCCCGATCTCGTACGCGCGGGCGCCGTCGAGGGTGATCTCCGCTGTGGTGAGCTCCGAGGTGCCCATCTTCCACTTGATCCGGTCGATGGTGAACCCGTTGCGCTGCTCCCTGTCCGGATCTTCCCACGAATCCATCACGAAGAGCCCGATCTCGTCGGAGCCCTGCGGTCGGGCGGTGACCACGGCGTAGTCCGCGTGGGTCGCGGAGCAGAAGAACTTCGGCCCGTAGAGGCGCCAGGCGTCGCCGTCGGGCACGGCCTCGACGACGTTCGCCGGGACGTCAGAGCCGCCCTGGATCTCCGAGAGATACTGGGCCCCGATCGAGAACAAGCCGTCACGCCCCTCCTTGCAATGCTCCAGGATCGCCCGGGTCTCCTCCCGGTCGGCGAAGCGCTCCAGGAGCGCGATGAGCCCCTCGGTGCAGACCAGCGGGCAGGCGATGCAGGCCTCCCCGTTCTGGTAGATGAGGAGCATCTGCACCAGCCGGCTCCACATCGGCGTGGACTCGGAGAAGAGCCCCAACGAGAAGACCTCGGCCTCCAGGATCTCGGTCTCCTTGGGGCGCTGGATCCGGTCGATGCGGTTGCCGTGGCCGTCGTAGTGGAGGACGGACGGTCGCTTCTCCGGCCGCGCCGCCTCCTCCGCCAGGCGCCTCCAGCGCCCGGAGACGATGGGGGAGATCGCCCGGGCGGCCGCGTCCACCGCGTCCCAGTCATCTCCGGAGAAGTGACGGACGACCTTCTGGAGGAATGGATCGTCGCGGTAATAGTCAATCCCGTCGCGCCACTCGAGGAACGGCGTGAAGCTGTAGTCGTTGGTCATCCAATCACCTCATGCGCCCCTGTGGGAGGGGTCTCCGGCCCCGATATCGGCCCGTGGACGGGCCTCCCACAAGGAAAGAACCGGTACGTCATGGCTCAGTACAGACGCCGGCAGTATCCGCGATCGGGCACATCGCGCCGCAGGGGCAGAGGATGATGTCGGCGCAGGTGCCGCCGCCGCAGTCTGCGCTGGACCAGCATTGACCGTCCACGACGTCCTTGCAGGTGCCCACGGTGTCCTCCCACCCTGGGAGGGCGCAGACCTGGCCGCCGTCGCAGTCGTCGACTGAGAGGCAGCAGCCGGGAAGGAGATCGGAGCAGAGCCCGACCTGGTCCTCGATGGCGCAGTCGAAGTTGCACGGACAGATGTCCGCGCCCGCGCAGAAACCCTCGGGACAATCCCCATCCTCCCAGCATTCGCCGGGCCCGATCGGGTCCTTGCAAAGCCCCATCGCGTCGGTCATGTCTGCGCAGTACTGGGCCCCAGTGCAGTTTTCATCCTCGAAGCAGCAGCCGGGGAACTCCGTGGTGCACCACCCGAGGGCGTCCTCTCCATCGCAGTCCGCGTCGCAGGGACAGACCTCGGCCCCGGTGCAGTCCCCGCTTGCGCAGTCTGCCGCGGACCAGCAGAGTCCCTGGAGGGGCGGCTCCTTGCAGACCCCGGGGAAGCCCGCGCTGAACACGCACTCCCAGAGGTTCTCACAGTCCGCGTCCTGGGTGCAGCAGCCGGCGGGCGGCGCGGCGCAGTTCCCCGGCGTGTCCTCCATGTCACAGTCCATTTCGCAGGGACAGATCACGGCCCCGTTGCAAAGCCCGAACTCGCAGTCCCCGTCCTCCCAGCAGGCGTAGCCCGCGATGAGGTCGGGCTTGCACACTCCGACGGCTCCGTCGGTGAACACGCAGCGCTCCCCGTCGCTACAGTCCCCGTCCCCGGCGCAGCAGCCCTCCAGGAGACACCAGCCGATGTCGTGAAGACAACCAGAGTCGCAGGGGCAGATCGCAGCGTCCCGACACTCTCCTGAAGGGCAGTCCCCGTCGTCCCAGCAGTTGAACGACCCTTCTGCGGGCACATTGATACAGACCCCCGGCGACGGTGCGTCGGTGATGAAGCAGACCTGCCCTTCATCACAGTCGGCCTCCGTATCGCAGCACCCCGCAGGCGGCTGGTACGGCGTATCCGCAGGCGTGTCAGGGGCCGTGTCCGGAGCAGTATCCGCCGGGGGTGCATCCTCCGCAGGCGTGTCAGGGACCACATCCCCTGCCATCAGTCCCCCGACATCCGCCACCATGGAAGGCCCGCCTCCTCCCCCGCAAGCAGCAACCAATCCAAAAAGCACGATCACCGTAATCGATCCTTGCTTCATCACCTTCTCCTGGGCACATACGTTCGGCCGTGTATTCTACCATGAGAGACCCCTCTGTCACGGACCACCAGGAGGACCAATGCGGCCCCACCCTCTCAAACATCTGCCATCTGCCATCTGCCATCTGCCATTGATCCTGACACTTTCCATTTTTTCCCCCTCTCCCTCCCGCGCCCTCGACTACCAAACGCCTCCCCCAGACCTCGCCGCCCTAGTGGACGCCCCACCCACCCCCAGGGTATCCGCGTCCCCC
>CAZNWW010000417.1:0-4302 GCA_964576155.1 uncultured Myxococcales bacterium
CCCTGCCCGATGGACCAGGCGTTCTGCCATAGCGGCTCCTGCCAGTGCTTCCACGAGGCCTGCGGCTACACCTGCTGCGGAAAATACGACGCCTGTCAGGACGGCGCCTGCATCTCGATCTGCGAGCCTAGCTGTGCCGGACAACTCTGCGAGATGGACAACGGCTGCGGAGACCCCTGCGACGGCGAGTGCCTGGGTGATAACCAGTTCTGTCAGGAAGGCCTGTGCACTTGTATCTACCTCCAATGTGGATCGCAGTGTTGCGGTGACGGCGACGATTGCATTGGTGGTGAGTGCGTGTAGCGCTCCGATACCGACACCCCACCCCGAACTTACGATCCACGGAGTGCCTCACACACCCACCCGCCCACCCTTAAGAGGGAAGGTCATGAACGACCACGCTGTCTTTCGAAGTTGATGCCGGGGTTGAGATTGACTCGGTTTCCGGGTCGCAGGCTCCCGGCTCGGATTCCGGGTCGCGGGCTCCCCGGCTCGGACTGATTTTTTTTCTATCTCAGGGCCTGGGCCGAAGGGTGACGCAGCGTCGGGCGAGGGTGTGGCGGTCGATGGTGAGGTCAGGGGGCAAGCGAAGCGGTCCTGGGTTGGGTGTCGCACTTTCCGTGCGGCGCCCGGACCGGGATGTCCCCCGGCTCACCAGCGGCCGCCACGGCCCGTCCGACGCAAGGAACCCTGAGGTCCAGGCCCCCTAGTCGCAGGGGGGGACGACGCATTGGGCCGCCGGCATGTTGTCGGGCTGCGGCATGACCGCGCCGTCGCATTCGTCGCCCATGGCGAGGGTCGGTGCCCACACCCAGTTGGAGAAGTACATCTCGCCCATGAGCTCGCGGACGCCGCAGAGGTCGTAGGTGTAGACCTGGCCCCGCCGTACCGTCCGCGTGGACTGGCGGTACCAGACACCGTACTTGCTCATCGGGATCTTGTAGCTGGTGGTCCAGCTCTTGGAGACGGTCTCGGTGTCGGTCCAGGTCTCGGTCCATGTCTCGCTGGCAGCCTCACCCACCTGCACGGTGTCAGTGACGCCCCCGCCAAAGTTGTAGGTCTTGGAGGACGTGGAGGCTTCGGACTGGGTGGTGGTCGAGCTCAAGGAGTCCACCGTGGTCAGCGCGTAGCTGTTGGACAGGGACTCGCCCTTGCTGTCCGTGGTCACGGTGCCGAATCCCTGGGACTGTGTGGAGGTGCCGCTCATGCTGGAGCCGTGCTGAGAGTTCGAACCGTTGACGCTGCCCAGGGTCCCTGCGACCGACCCGCCGGCGGTGACGCCGACCTCGGTGCCGACCTTGCCGCCGACCTTGGCCACGCCGGGGATGGAGCCCTCCGCGCTGACCTCGGTGCTGACCTTGGCCGAGACCGAGCCGTACACGGTGCCCGTGGCCGACTGCATGTCCTGGTTGGTCGTCCCCTCGGACATGTTCCAGCCCCAGGCCTCGCCGTCGGAGGAGCCAAAGCTGATGGAGTTGGAGTCGGAGGAGAGGGTGGTCATCCCGTAGGTCTCGGCCATGTTCTCCGACTCGGAGTGCATCTCGCTCATGGCTTCGCTCTGGGACGTCGTCTGGCTCTCGGAGACGCCGTGGCTCCAGTCCGCTGACTGGCTGTTGGAGTGGCTCGTGTTCCAGCTCTGGCCGACGGCTACGGAGACGCCCCGCTGCCGGGCCTCGCTCACGGTCTCCGCGTAGACGGTGGTGGTCCCGATACCGCCGGCGATGCAGCCACTGACCGGGACGGGGTGGTAGATCTGCGCGACCTGTTCCTGACCATCCGCGAGGCGGAACTCCAGGGGACGGTGGACGGTCATGGGGAAGCCTGTCTCGACGAACTCGTCGGTGCCCTTGACAACCGCCTTGATCCGAATCCCGGCGACATAGAAGCTCACATCTTCGGGGACGGGATTGAAGATGATGGGGTCTGGGGAGGCGACGTACGGGCTCCCCACCTGGTCGATGGTGCCGTTGGCCGTGTGGGTGTACTCAATCACCTGGTCCGATCCGTTGATACCGCTGAACTCATACTTCCAGAACTCTGGCTCGAAGCCGATGGCTTCGACTTCGAGGTGGTAGGGCAGCTTGTGGATGGCACGGATGGCGGGCGCGCCGCATTGTGCCATCTTCGGGTCCCCGTTGGTGTCCAGGCCCAGGAAGGGCTCGAAGGTACGAATCACGATTGAGCGGCGTATGTCGATGGAGACCGTCGGGGGGTGTTCGTCGGTGACGATGGTGCCGTCTGCCAGGATGTTCCTGGCGATGAGCTTGCCCTTGAACGTGCCCAGCTTGCCGCCCCCGGGTGTGAAGGGCACCTGGAACGGACCGAAGCGGGATATCCGCAGGATGTCGTCCCCGTCAGAAAGAGGCTCGCCGGCGAGCTCACCGGGTCCTGTGAGTTCGCCGTCGTACAGGGGCGTTATGGTAAAACTCGTCTCTGCGGGTGCGAACCCGTCTCCCACGTAGACGCCTTCAAAGAGCAGCTCCGTACGGCCGACATGGAGGTCCAGGAAGTTCCGGCCCGCAATGTGGATCGTCTCACCGATGGAGATCTCGTTGGTGGAGAGGACGAGCACGTGGGGCTCGAGATCCGCCGGATCTTCACTTCCCGGGGCGCCGGGACCAGGCAGCTCGTCTCCACCGCAGCCGCTGAAGCCCGCAATGGACAGGACAAGCGCAAGTAACAGAATGGTGGAGCGCTTCATACAGACACCTCCAGAACTATCTAGTAATGCGCGTGTAGACTACACGCGCAAGGGCGCGCGGTCAAGGAGTCTGCAGTGTCGAGGTCGATGTTTGACGCTAACATGGGTTCCTGATCAGACGCGGGGCGGGATGCTGGGAGGTTTTGTGGAGCCGCTCGCTGACCACATCTCCTTGAGGGAAGCGATGGAACCCATGACCGCGCTGGACTCGTAGGGCAGGAAGACGGTCTTCTGCGGAGACTGGCCGATCTCCTGGAGAGCGTCGATGTACTTCATCGCTACGAGATACTGCACCCCTACCTCGGGCTTGCCCACCGCGTCGAAGATGATCTTCACCGCCTCGGCCTCACCCGTGGCCTCCAGGACCCGGGCCTGTTTGTGGCCTTCGGCGCGGGCGATGGACGATTCCCTGGAGCCCTCGGCCTCAAGGATCTGGGCTCGCTTGGTTCCCTCCGCGGTGAGAACCTGGGCGCGGCGCTCACGCTCCGCGCGCATCTGCTTCTCCATGTCGTCCCGGATGCCCGACGGCGGGTTGATGTCCTGGAGCTCGACACGGTTGACCCGGACGCCCCACTTGTCGGTCGCCTCGTCGAGGATGGTGCGGAGCTTGCTGTTGATGGTGTCACGGGAGGTGAGGGTGGCGTCGAGGTCCAGATCACCGAGGACGTTCCTCAGGGTGGTCTGGGTGAGCTTCTCGATCGCGTCCGGTACGTTCTGGATCTCGTAGACGGACTTCACCGGATCCGTGACCTGGAAGTAGAGCAGCGCGTTGATCTCCAGGGTGACGTTGTCCCTGGTGATGACGTTCTGCTTCGGGAAGTCGTAGACCATCTCACGAATGTCGATGCACTCGGCATGGCGCGTGACGTAGATGTTCTTCCCCGGCTGACGTGGATCCTCCATGCCGTAGCGCCAGAGGCTCTGACGGGGCTGATCAATGATGGGGATGATCACGTTCCAGCCGGGGGTGAGGGTCCGGCTGTACTTCCCCAGACGCTCGATAATCATGACTTCGGCCTGCTTCACGATCCGCAGACCCTTCCAGATGACTGTAACCGCCAGAGCGGCCACGAGGCCGGCGACGACCAGTCCTGCCAAGCTAAGTTCACCCATGTCTACTCCTTTGGTTCGACCTGTAGTGTCACGCCTTCGTGTCCCTGGACCACGACAGTGGCCCCGGCGTCGATATCACAACCCGACGGGCATATCGCCCGCCAATCCTCGCCCCGGATTTTAGCGTAGCCGGCGCCGAGGGTGCCGCTGATCGGCTGGGTGACGACCCCCTCCAGCCCCACCAGGCCTCCCATATTGGTCTCGACCTCGCTGCCGCTTCGTCCCAGATGGTGGAACACGCGCCGCGCCGTGAAGAAATCGCCCGGCTTGGCCGCGAGAGTCAGCAGCCGCCGTCCGCCGTGGCTCAGCGTGAAGGCGATGCCCGGGCGCGCGGCCGCGAGCCGCTTGACGGCGTCGCGCGCTTGCTCGAGCTCGGCGCGCTCGCTCTTGAGAAATTTGAGGCGCGCGGGCGTGGCGAAGAACAGATCGCGCACCTCGACGGTGGTGCCCACCGGATGCGCCCTCGGCGCCGGCGGCGCGCGCTCGCC